>JAWVGD010000500.1:0-5516 GCA_033855515.1 Baekduia sp. | reverse complement strand
GGGTAGATCACGTCGCTGCAGATGACCATCGCCGCGACGCCGTCGGCCTGTGCGAGGAGCCCCGGCACGACCGCGTACTGGGAGGCGTCGCCCTCACCGGTGTCGCCGGCCACCAGCAGCGACGCCGCCTCGGCGTCGCCGAGGCGCAGGACGAAGTCCTCGCCGGCGCCGGTGGCGCGCGCCCGGTCACGGGCCTGGCGCACCCAGGCCGCCCGCATGGCGAAGACCGGGTCGCCGAGATGTCGCGCGACGAGGTCGTTGCGCGACTGCCACAGCGTCGACGGCCGCAGCCAGGACAGCGGCTTGGTGCCCGCGGGCACCTCCTGCTCCCAGCTGCCCGGAGCGGCGCAGGACGCCCATCCGGCGCCCGCGGCCGAGACGCGCGATGAAGGAGCGGAAGTCGGGTCGATCGTCACGGCGACCGTGAGCGACCCTAGCCGATCAGGAGCGCTGCGTGCGCAGGGTCGCGCCGTGTCCCTCCGACGCCGCGGGCTCGGCGACGGCGTGCGGATAGGCCTTCGCGCGACCCTGGAACGACAGGATCCGCGGGTTCTGGATGACGCCCTCGCGGATCTCGATCGCGCGCCGGATCGTGTCGTCGTCGTCCCAGCTGGAAGGGCCCGCCATCACGACCGGCAGGTACTCCAGCAGCGCCTCGCTGTTCTCCCACGTCGTCGAGTTCCACAGGTACGACGGGCTGTGGTCGACGGCGTAGTAGTGCAACCCGTCGCCGACGGCGATCATCGGGTCGGCAAAGGTCGTGGGGCGCGCCCACTCGAAGCCCATGCCCTCGTCGCAGGAGACGTCGACGAAGACGGTGCCGCGGGTGAAGAACCCGAGGTCCTCGTCCATGACGAACATCAGCGGCTCGTCGGTGTCCTGCAGGATGCAGTTGACGATGATGTCGTACTGCGCGAGCACCTCGGCCAGCGGGCCGGGCTCGGGCGCCAGCAGCGCGAGCGTGCGGCTCGGCGTGGCGGGGTCGCGCTCGAAGTGCTGCATGCGGACCGAGGGGAACGGCGAGGCGACCGCGGAGACGCTGCGCTGGGTGAAGACCGTGACGTCGCTGACGCCGAGCGCCGAAAGGCCGGTCACGGCGCCGCGGGCCGTGGCGCCGAAGCTGATGACCGCCGCGCGCAGGCGGCGGCCGTAGTCGCCGGTGGATCCGAGCAGCTGCAGGGCGTGGAGCACCGAGCAGTAGCCGGCGAGCTCGTTGTTCTTGTGGAAGACGTGAACCCTGAACTGCCCGTCGGTCGTCCAGTGGTTCATCGCCTCCCAGGCGATGAGCGTGAGCCGGCGGTCGATCGCGAGCTGCGTCAGCTGCCGGTCCTGGACGCAGTGCGGCCAGCCCCAGACGACCTGGCCGGGCCGCAGGTCCTCGAGGTCGGCGGCCAGCGGCTTGGGGAGCAGGATCACGTCGCACTGGGCGACGAGCTCGTCCCGCGGCCGCAGGCCGGCGACCAGCGGCGCGAGCTGCTCGTCGGAGACCCCGAACCGCTCCCCGTAGCCGCGCTCGAGCACGATCCGGCGGCGCAGCTCGGGGTCGATGCGCTCCACATGCGCGGGGTGGATCGCGAGGCGGTGCTCGTCGGGCTTGCGGGACGTCGCGACGACGCCGAGGGTCAGGTGGTCCACCGGGCCAGTGTAGGAGCGGGAGGTTCTGCGGCCATCCACAGCGCGGGTGCGCCACCATCCCGTCCGTGCTCTTCGCCGACCTCGCCGCCACCTCGGACGCCGTCGGGCAGACCCGTTCGCGCAAGCGCAAGGCCGAGCTGCTCGGCGACGCCCTGCGGGGCCTGGCGCTGGCCGAGGTCGAGCCCGGCGTCGCCTACCTCAGCGGCGAGCTGCGTCAGCGCCGCACGGGCGTGGGCTGGGCCGCGCTGCGCGAGCTGCCGGCGCCCGCCGAGCACCCGGAGCTCGAGGTCGGCGACGTCGACGCGGCGCTCGAGCACGTGGCCGGCCTGTCGGGGCCGGGCTCGCAGGCGGCGCGCCGGGACGCCGTCGCCGCGCTGATGGGCCGGGCGACGGCCGCTGAGCAGCGCTTCCTGCGGGCGCTCGTCGGTGGTGAGCTGCGCCAGGGCGCCCTGGCGGGCGTGATGGCCGACGCCGTGGCGAGCGCGACCGGGATCCCGCGCGCGCTCGTCGACCGCGCCACGATGCTGCGCGGTGACGCGCGGGCGGTCGCGGAGGTCGCGCTGCGCGAAGGCGAGGACGGGCTGACCCGGTTCGCGTTGGAGGTGGGGCGGCCGCTCGGGCCGATGCTGGCCACTGCGGCCGCGTCGCTGGAGGACGCGATGGCGCGCGTCGGCGAGGGCGTCGTCGACTGGAAGCTCGACGGTGCGCGGATCCAGATCCACCGCGACGGCGACGACGTCGCGATCTTCAGCCGCTCGCTGGACGACCTGACCGACCGCCTGCCGGAGGTCGTCGCCGCCGCCCGCACGCTGCCGGCACGCCGCGCGGTCCTCGACGGTGAGGCGATCGCCCTGCGCCCCGACGGGCGTCCTGAACCGTTCCAGGTGACCTCGTCGCGGATCGCGTCAGGGGCGCCCGGCATCGTGGCGGTGCTCTTCGACGTCCTGCACCTCGACGGCGAAGACCTCCTCGACGCGCCGATGAGCCGCCGGGCGGAGGCGCTCGCCGCCGCCGCGCCCGCGTCGCTGCGCGTCCCGCGGATCGTCACCGGCGACGCCGCCGCGGCCCAGGCCCACTTCGACGCCGCCCTGGCCGCCGGCCACGAGGGCGTCGTGGTCAAGGCGCTCGACGCGCCCTACGCCGCGGGCCGCCGTGGCGCCGGCTGGTTGAAGGTCAAGCCGCGCCACACGCTCGACCTGGTCGTGCTCGCGGCCGAGTGGGGCCACGGCCGCCGGCAGGGCTGGCTCAGCAACCTGCACCTCGGTGCGCGGGCCGCCGACGGCGACGGCTTCGTCATGCTCGGCAAGACCTTCAAGGGCCTCACCGACACGCTGCTGGCGTGGCAGACCGAGCGCCTGCAGGAGCTGGCCGTCGAGCAGCGTGGCCACACCGTGTACGTCCGGCCCGAGCTCGTGGTCGAGATCGCCTTCGACGGCGTGCAGACCTCGCCGCGCTATCCGGGCGGCGTCGCGCTGCGCTTCGCGCGCGTGCTGCGCTACCGCGACGACAAGCCGGCGGCCGAGGCCGACGACCTCGCGGCGGTCCTGGCGCTGCGGCCCTGACCCGGCGTGGCGGGTCGCGCGTCAGACCCGGTCAAGGACGACGCCGACGCAGAGCAGCAGGCTGAACAGCAGGTGCAGCTGGGCCGTCTGCGGGGCGAGCGTCACGAGCGCCTCGTCGCCGCTGGCGCGCGCCCCCAACGCCTGGCGCACACGGGCTACGGCCACAGGCGCGAGGGCGACCGGCAGCAGGATCCACGGACCGAACAGCCCGAAGGCGAACAGCCCGACCGGGGCGAGGAACGCGCCGGCAAGGTTCAGGAGATAGAGGACGCGCGCCCGCCGGAAGCCCACCCGGACCGCCAGCGTCCGGACGCCCGCGGCGCGGTCGCCCTCGATGTCGGCGGCGTTGTTGCCCGACAGCACCGCGGCGATCAGGAGCCCGGGCGCCAGCCCCAGCCAGAACGCCGAGGCGGAGAAGCCGTCGCCGGTGATCGCCGTGTAGGCGCCGAGCGTCAGCAGCGGCCCCATGAGCAGGACGATCAGCGGATCGCCGAGCCCGTCGTACTTGTAGGGCCGCGGGCCACCCGTGTAGAGCCAGCCGCCGAGGATCCCGACGATGCCGATGACCAGCAGCGCGACGCCCTGGAGCAGTGAGAGGCCCACGCCGATGAGGAACGCGGCGGCGAACAGCCCGCCGTAGAGCAGGCGGCCCTCGCGGATGCTCAGCTGCCCGCGGCAGAACACGCCGGAGTTGTCCATCTTGTCGGGGGAGTCGACGCCGTGGGCGGCGTCCTCGACCTCGTTGCAGACGTTCGTCGCGGCGTGCAGCAGCACGAGCGCGACCATCGCCACCGGCAACAGCCACCAGTCGGCGCCGTCGTGGCCCACGGCGACCAGCGCGCCGGCGAGCGCGGGGACCAGCGAGGTCGGCAGGTACAGGGGCCGGCTGGCTCGCAGCCACAGCGCCGGCCGGCCGACGTCCCGCAGGCCGGCGCCGGAGGTCAGGGGCGAGCTGGGGTGGACGGTCACGGCAGACGCTCCTCGTCTCGGGGCCTCCGCGCGCGGAGCAGCGCGGAGGGTTTGCCGTCCTGGATGCCACGAGGCCGGGCGGTCTAAGCCTCATTTGGCGCGGCGGGCGCGCCGGAGGGCGCGATCGGCGGGGTCGGCGCGGTCGCGGCGTCGAGCGCCGCGCGGACGCCGGTCAGGTCGCCGCGCTCCAGCCCGGCCAGCGCGGACGTGCCGCGGAAGACCGGCCGTCCGTGACGACGGACCGTCAGCTCGAGCCTGCCGGCCAGGTGCTGATGGGCCGCGGGGACGTTGCGCCGCTCGGCCGGCAACGGCACCGGCAGGTCATGCGCCGCGCCGGACGCCGCGGTCGCCGTCACCTCCACCGACCAGCGCGGCCCGCGCCCGTCCAGGTGCCAGCGGTCCTGGCCGATGTCGGCGCCGACCGGCGAGAGCAGCGGCTGCCCGAGGCGGATGAGCGTGTCGCCGAGCCGTACGACGAGCGCCGTGGCGGTCCCTCCGAGGGGTCCGATCCGCACCTCGCCGCCGGCGAACGCGACGCAGACGTCCGGGTCCTCGAAGCCCTGGGCCTGACCCCACCACCAGTGGGCCGGGAAGCCCCCGCGGCCCCAGTTCTTCTCGGCGTAGACGTCGAAACCGGCCAGGTCGATCGTCTCCCCGCCGAGCACCGCGTGGCCCGTGACGCGGCCGCCGAGGACGTGCGGATGCCAGTACTGGCTGAGCCCCGGGATCGCATGGGCGGCCCCGACGCCGCCGAACGGCCGCCGCGTCCAGCCGCGCAGCGCCTCCAGCCGGGCGTCGAGCCGCGCATCGCCGCCGAGGTCGACGGCGACGTGGTGCGGACCCGCGGAGAACGTCCCGTCGGCGGCCGTCGCGCCGAGGCGCTCGCCGTCGGCCGCCGCGGACATGACGGCCGCGTGCCGCAGGAAGCGCCCGGGGTGCCCGGCGAGGGCGACCGTCGCCCAATGTCCGCCGGGTGCGCGGTTGACGCCGCACAGCGCGACGACGACCCGTCCGCTGGGCGCATGCGTGAAGCGCCAGAAGTAGCCCTCCATCGCGACGCCATCGTGCGCCCGGCGGGGATCGCCGAACGGCGGATCGGCCCCCGTCGCGCGGTAGGCGCGCAACCAGCGCGCCGGCGCGGGCGCCGCCGCCGGCCGCGCGGGCGCGCCGGGGTGTGGGGGTCCGGGGGACATCGCGGCGTAGGCGTACCCGGGCGCCGGGCGGCGCAGCGCCGACCGAGCCGCGGTGGTGGCGGCTCGGTCGTCCCTCGACGCTTCTCGCGGCGCTCGGTACGGTGCGCCGGTGTTCGACCACGTCATGATCCGCGTCACCGACCGGGCCGCGTCCGAG
>JAWVGD010000499.1:0-4731 GCA_033855515.1 Baekduia sp. | reverse complement strand
GCCGACCAGATCGGCCTCGTGGTGGGCGCGGGCGCCCTCGCCGCGCTGGCGTTCGCGGGCTCGGCGCCGATCGTGCTGCTCTACCTGCTCGGCGCGCTGATGGCGGGCTTCGGCGCGGTGCAGAACGAGACGACGTCGTCGATCGTCCCGAACCTCGTGGCGCCCGAGCGCCTGCGCCCGGCGCTGGCGCTGACGTTCGGCCTGGGCACGTTGACCATGGTCATCGGCCCCGCGATCGGCGGCCTGCTGATCGCAGCGCTCGGGCTGGGTGCGGCGTACACGATCGACGCGGTCAGCTGCCTGGCGATCTTCGCAGCGGTCTGGGCGATGGCACCGCAGCCGCCGCGCGGCCACACCGAGGCGCATGAACCCGTGCTGCGGGCGATCGGGGAGGGCCTGCGCTTCGTGCGCGGCAGCCAGGCGTTGATGGGCTCCTTCGCGATCGACCTGGTGGCGATGACGTTCGGGATGCCGCGCGCGCTGTTCGCCGTGCTGTCGGTCAGCGTCTACCACGCCGGCGCCGGCGGGACGGGGTTGTTGTACGCCTCGGTTGCGGCGGGCGCGACGGTCGCCGCGCTCACGACCGGCTGGCTGGCCCACGCGCGCCGCCTGGGCCTCATCGTGATCTGGGCCGTCGTCGCGTGGGGCGTGGCGATCGCACTCGCCGGGCTGGCCGGCTCGCTGTGGCTGGCCGCGGCGCTGCTCGCGCTCGCGGGCGCGGCGGACAGCATCAGCGCGGTGTGCCGGACGACGATCAACCAGAGCGTCACGCCCGATCACCTGCGCGGGCGCATGTCCTCGGTGTTCTCGCTGGTCGTCACGAGCGGCCCGCGCCTGGGCGACATCGAGGCGGGGTCGGTCGCCGCGGTCGCCGGCACGCGCTTCTCCGTCGTCTCCGGCGGGCTGGCGTGCGTCGCGGGCGTGGGGCTGATCCTGCTGGCGTTCCCCGCGCTGCTGCGCTACGACGCCGAGCGCGCGGTGGCGGCGGCTGTGACGGCGGCCTGAGGGGCGCGCGGGTCATGGCGCGCGGCGTTCGTGGCGGCTCAGCCCTCTGTCATGGCCGACGAACCACGCCCGCGACCGAACGGGCGACCACCAACGCCGGCACCACGCCGCGCCGCCGCCACCTCCACGGCCGCCGCTACAGTCCGCCCCATGGCCAAGACCCTCTACACGGCAGAAGCCCACGTCACCGGCGGGCGCGACAAGGGGCACGGCAAGACGGGCGACGGTGAGCTCGCGGTCGACCTGCGCCTCCCGACCGAGATGGGCGGCCAGGGTGGCGGGACGAACCCCGAGCAGCTCTTCGCCGTCGGCTACGCCGCGTGCTTCGAAGGAGCGATCGGCGCCGTCGCGCGGCGCGCCAAGGTCGAGACCGGCGATGCCGTCATCGAGTCCAAGGTCTCGCTGCACCCCAACGACGCCCGGGGCTTCGACCTCTCCGTGCAGCTCGACGTGACGCTGCCCTCGGTCGACGACGCCCAGGCCATCGAGCTGGTCAAGGCCGCTCACCACGTCTGCCCCTACTCCAACGCGACGCGGGGGAACATCCCCGTCACGCTGACCGCCAATGGCCGGCCCGTCGAGGACTGAGCACCGCGCCGGCGCGGCCGGCGCCGACCCGTGCGCCTGCGGCGTCTGCGGCTCCGACGTGCCGCCGCTCGTCGGCTCCGTGCTCACCGGCACGGGCCTGACGGTGGCCCAGGCCGCGGCGGCGCTCGAGCGCGGCGAGACGCCGGCGCTCACCGACGTGCAGCGCCGGATCGTCGAGGAGTACGCCTTCAGTCGGTGACGGCGCCCGGAGGCGGCGGCGAGACCGTCGCCTCGTGCAGCGGCGGTCGTCCGGTGTACCAGTAGGTGAAGTGGTCGACCCGCGAGCCGTCCGGCAAGCCGGACAGCGCCAGGTCGACGCGGCGGGCGAGCGAGCGCTCGTCGCCGTCGACGATCCGGACCACGTTGGGCTCTTCACGCTCCATTGACCGGCGACGGTAGTCGCCCTCCGGCCGCCAGTCACGCGATTTCCTCCTGCGGTCGACGGCCTTCCGACCGGCGGTCCACCGCGACGTCCATGGCATCCTGGACGCGTGCTCGCCGACGCGGTTCCCTACAGCGGCCAGACCGCCGAGCACCGGCGGGTGGTCGTCGAGATCGGCCGTGACGCGGTCGTCCGCGTGCGCGCCACGCTGCAGCACTACTCGTGCGCGACGTTCGGGGAGATCGGGCCGCTGTCGCTCACGGCGCCCGGCCGGGCGCGGATCGCCCGCGACGGGTCCTTCCGGTTCGTCGCCGGCCCGGCCGCGCAGCGGCTGACCGTCCTCGGGCACCGGCGCGCCGGCGGCCGGGTCACCGGGACCCTGCGCGTTCACGGCACGATCGCCACCGGACAGCGTTGTGCGTCGCTGACCGTGCGCTTCACCGCGCGCCGCTGAAAACGCCGGACGGGAGCGCCCCCGGCTAAAGACGCGCCGCGCCGCGCCGATCCTCGAAACGATGGACCGCCTGCTCCGCAGCCGCCTCGGGTCGAATCTCACGCTGATCGCCGCGAGCGCGGCGGTCCCGGCTGCGGTGATGCACTTCCTCGTCAGCGAGGACAAGGCGCCCGTCACCGCGGTGCAGCACCTGCTCATCATGGCGGTGGGGTCGACCATCGCGGCGCTCGCCAGCGGCACGCTCATGTGGACGGGCTTCCGGCAGCGCGAGACGCGCGCCGTCGTCGCCGGCGGCGCATTCGCCGCCATGACGCTCATCCTCGCGATCCATGGCCTTGCCACCCCCGGTGTGCTGATCGGCAAGAACGGCGTCGTCGCCGTCGCGGGCGGGCTGGCGCTGCCGGTCGGCGGCGCGATCCTCACGATCGCCGCCCTGCCCGCGCTGCGGGGCCCCGCGCACCTGCGGGCGGTCGCCGCCGGGCTCGTCGTCCTGCTCGCCCTCGTCGCGCTCGCGGGCGTCGTCGGCTTCCTCTTCCCGGCCGACGTCCCGGCCGTCCCGGGCTACGGCTCGAGCCAGGCCATCGTCCTGCTCGTCGTCGGGCTGCTCTTCTACGCCCTGGTCGCCTCGCGCGCCGTCCGGACGTTTTCGCTGACGCGGCGTGCGGCCGACCTCGTCGTGGTCGTCGGCACCGTCTGGCTCGGGATGGCGCTCATCCCCGTCCTGGTGCTGGACCCGTTCACCTGGGTCTGGTGGACGGGGCACGCGCTGGAGCTGTCGGGCGTCGCGCTCGTCGGCGTGCCGGTCGCGCTCGACGTGCACCGCGGCCGCCCGTCGCATCCGCTCGTGGGCGACCTGCCCGCGGCGCAGCTCGTCGCCGAGGAGGAGGAGTTCCTCGGCGCCCGCGTCCGCGTGCTCATGGCACGCCTGGAGGCCAAGGATCGTTCGACCGAGGAGCACACCCGGCGCGTCGCCGAGTGGGCCGTGGCGATCGGCGAGCAGCTCGGGCTGTCGGCCGGCCGGCTGCGCGACCTCGCCCTCGCGGGCCTCCTGCACGACATCGGCAAGCTGTCGATCCCCGACGCGATCCTGGGCAAGCCCGGCGCGCTGACCGACGCCGAGATGGACGTCATCCGCCGCCATCCGGTGATGGGCGACGACCTGCTGGCCGAGCTGGGCTACCCCAACCGGATCCGGCGCGGTGTGCGCGGCCATCACGAGCGCCTCGACGGCACCGGCTACCCGGACGGCCTGCGGGGCGACGCGATCGACCTGGAGACCCGGATCCTCGCCGTCGCCGACGTGTGGGACGCACTGGTCTCGCCGCGTGTGTACCGCCCCGCCTGGACCCGCGAACGTGCGATGGCGCTGCTGGTGGAAGAGGCGCCGGCGGCGTTCGACGCGCGCTGCGTCGACGCGCTGCGAGCGATCACCGGCGTGGCCCCCGCGGTGCCCGAGACGCTCGCCGACGCGGCCTGACGCGCCGGCATCTCCTTCGGCGCCAACTCCGGCTACGCGATCAACCCCCGCCCGCATCGGTGACCGGGTGGACTACGCTCTGGAGTCCTCCATGTTCGTCACGGGCGCCGGGATCCAGTGGCTGCGGGACGGCCTGCAGATCATCGACCAGGCGTCGGGCACCGAGGCCATGGCCGCCTGTCGCGCGCGCGGCGCAGGACAGAATCACAGCGCGACGAGCCCAAGATGAGCGACGATGAGCGGCAACCCCTACTCGCCGACTGGCGCCGCGCCCTGGGGAGGGCCGGACGCTGGGTGATCCCGGAGTGAGCCCACCATGAGCGACATCACCACCCACGGAGCGATCAACCCCGAGACGCGTGCCCACGCGCTGGAGCGGATGCGGGATGAGGTCTTCGACATCGCCATCGTCGGCGGTGGGGTGGTGGGATCCGGCGCGGCGCTGGACGCGGTCAGCCGTGGGCTCAGCGTCGCGCTGGTGGAGGCGCGGGACCTGGCGTCGGGCACGTCGAGCCGCTCGAGCAAGCTCATCCACGGCGGCCTGCGCTACCTCGAGCAGCTCGACTTCGCGCTCGTGCGCGAGGCGCTGCACGAGCGCGCCCTGCTGCTGGACCGCCTCGCGCCGCACCTCGTCCACCCGCTGCCGTTCCTGATGCTGCTCAGCCACCGCGGCTGGGAGCGCCCGTACATCGGGGCGGGGCTGGTGCTCTACGACACGATGGGCACGGCGCTCGGCCGCTCGCGCGGCGTCCCGGCCCAGCGCCACTTCACGCGCACACAGACCCTGAAGAAGTTCCCGGCGCTGAAGAAGGACGCCTTCACCGG
>JAWVGD010000498.1:0-6537 GCA_033855515.1 Baekduia sp. | reverse complement strand
CGCGGTGCCGCGCTCCCAGCACTCGCCGATGTTCGGGCAGGCGGCCTCCTGGCACACGGTGTGCAGGTTGTCGTCCTCGATGCGGCTCTTGAGCTCCCGGTAGGTCGGGCCGCCGGGCATCGGCACCTTGAACCACTTGGGCTTGCGGGCCTTGATGTCGAGCACGTCGGGCCCGAGGACCGTCAGGACGTCCATGCCGCCCGGGTTGGACCGCGAGCGGGTCTTGTGCTCGCGCTGCTGCGTCGTCGGTTCGGCGGCCATCGCCGACCTAGGCTACCGAGCGGCTGACAGCGCTGGATCGGGCCGGTGGCCGCGGGCGCGGACGAGGTCCACGCTGGAGCGCGCGAGTGCCATCAGCGCGAAGACGAACAGCCCGGCCTGCAGCAGCTCGTGGTGCGTCGCCCCGCCGTGCCACGTGACCGCAGCAGCGCCCGCGATCAGGAAGCAGAGATCGCCGGCCAGCGGGCCCGTCAGCAGGATCGCGGTGGTGCGGCGCTGCGACGTCGTCGGCGCGTGCAGGCACTCGCCGCCCCACAGCCAGCGCGTCGTGGGGCCGATCATCAGGCGGCCGAGGCGCACCGAGAACAGCGGCCGGCCGCTGCCCAGCAGGACGCACACGCGGCCACGGGTGAGGGCCAGCGCGGCGGCCGCGCGGCCGAGCTCGTGCACGAGCGCCGCGGGGACCGAGGCGGCCAGCGCGACGAGGAGGATCTTCAGCAGGGTGCCGTCCATGGCTGCCGAGGGCATCGGCGCCTGCGCGGACCGGCTTGACGTTCCGGCCGGGAACTCAGCCGACAGGCATCGCGGCGAGCGCGCGCTCCAGGCGCGCGGGCGACACGAGCCGCTGGCGCGCGCCCATCCGGGCGGCCAGGTGGTGGCCGAGGCGCTTGCGGAAGCAGTCGACGCGGTCCGGGCGCGGGCACGCGGGGTCGTCGTCGAGCTCGCGCGCGATCGACGTCATCGCCACGCCGCCCAGCCCGCAGGGCACGATCCACTCGAAGGGCCCGAGGTCGGCGTCGACGTTGACCGACAGGCCATGGGTCGTCACGCCGTGGGAGACGTGCAGGCCGATCGACCCGATCTTGCGGTCGCCGACCCAGACGCCCGTGAAGTCGCGGCCGTCGGCGGCGCGGCCGCGGCCGGCGACGCCCTCCTCGGCGAGCGCGTCGACCATCGCGTCCTCCAGGAGCGAGACGAAGGCCATCACGTCGGTCACGCGGACGATCGGATAGGCCACGAGCTGCCCCGGGCCGTGGTAGGTCACCTTGCCGCCGCGGTCGACGTCGACGATGTCGATCCCCTGCTCGGCGTAGAACTCCTCGCCGAGCGGCAGCTCGCCGGCGACGGTCCGGCGCCCGCGCGTGTAGACCGGCGGATGCTCGAGCAGCAGGACGGTGTCGGGGATGGCGTCGGCCTGGCGGGCGGCGCGCACGCGGGCCTGCAGCTCCAGCGCGTCCCGGTAGGGCACGGTGCCGAGGTTGACCGACCAGAGATCCACGCACAGGATGGTGCCACATGGGGTAACCGGCCTCACATGGCAGACACGATCATCTTGATCCCGAAGGACGACGACGCGGAGCGGATCCTCGCGGAGTTCGAGGAGCGTACCGGGCTGGAGCCCGAGACCGGCGAGGACGACGAGCGCATCTACCCCATCGAGGGTGACGACCACCGGATCGAGATCGTCGAGACGCTCGACGACATCGACACCGAGTGGCCCAAGCACGTGGCGCTGGGGTCGCCGGCCTAGGGGGAACACTGGCCCAGAGGGCCAGGTTCCCTTGCGGGTGTTCGCCCAGGGGGCGAAACCCGCGGCGGGTTAGGGACCCACGCTCCGAGCGGCCACCCGGTCGGCGCGGGTGCTCGAACCCGGCGCGAGGTGCGACCGCGCGCCCCTGCGAGACTCGAGAGCGATGTCCGAGCGCGACACCCTCGCCGTGTGGCGCACCCGGCTGCGGTGGCGGCTCAGCGGCGCCTGGCAGTGGCCGGCCTTCGCGGTGCTGACCGTCGTCGATGCCGTCGTGCTCGCGCGGCTGCCGTTCTCCGGCGGCCGCGGCAACCTCGTGGGCTCCGTCCTGGCCGCGGGGCTGCTGAACGTCATCGTCGTCGCGGTGACGGGACCGGTGGGTGGCGCGCTCGTGCGCCGGCGCCGGGCGGATCTGCCGCGCGAGATCGCCGCCGACCAGGCCGCCACGTTCGGGCTCGTCGCGCTGGCGGTCGTGCTGGTGGTGGGCGGGATCCTCCACCGGCCGGCGCTGCGGCAGGCCGACAACGCCCGCGACGTGGCGATCTCCACCGCGACGGTCTTCGCCGCCCACCACGCGCCGGCGCGCTACCTGCCGCTGCACGGGAGCGACACCTGGGAGTCGGGGCCGCACCTGTTCCGGACCTGCTTCTCGGGGCCGGACCCCGAACGCGACTACTGCATCTTCGTGCGTACCGACGAGACCACGCCGATCATCCGGCGCGATCCGGATCAGCGCCCGAACGCCACGATCGCCGGACCCGACAACCCGGGGCGATCGGGCGGCTGATCGTGGACATGTCGGGCTGCTGACATCAAGAATCGTTCGGGCCCGGCCGATGCGGATCTCGGATGCGCTTTCTTCGGGCTTTTGCCGGAGCCGCTGGGGCTTCGGGTTCGCTGATCGCCGCGGCGGGTCTCCTTCTGGCCTTCCTCAGCGCCGGCCTCGCCTTCCATGGCTGGCCGGACCTGCCGCACGCCGACCGCGCCGGCGGCGGAGCGACCGAGCTGGCCGCCGACCCTGCGCGCCCGGGCATCGCCCACCTCCGGTCCGCCGCGAGCGTCACGACGCTTCCCGCCGTGCCGGTCGCCACGGCGGCGACCGCCAAGCGCCGCACCGGCGGCTCGTCGCGCCGGCACCGCAACGCCGCCCCCCACCGTCGCTCCTCGTCGAACGGCCGGCGGCCCGCAGCGACGTCGGCGCCCGTCGCGGGCCAGGGGCCGCTGCCGGCCAACACGCCGGCCTCGGCTCCCGCCTCCGGCGATGCGCCGACGGTGACGCGCACTCCTGCGGTGCCGAGCAGCGGCGGTGCCTCCGGCGCCCAGCCCGCCACGCCTGCGAGCGCCCCGCCCCCAACCTCGGCGCCCGTGAACCCGTCGGTGCCGTCGACGCCGGCCGCACCCGACGGCGGCCAGGCCGTCAAGGACACGACCCAGGCCGCGGGGACCGTCGTCTCGAACGCCACCGACAACGTCGCCGAGGCCGTCAAGCCGGCCTCCCCGACGGTCGCCGACACCATCTCCGGCGTCGGCCAGACCGTCGGCTCCACCGTCACGCAGGTCGGCCAGGTCGTCGGCGGACTGCTCGGCGGCAAGAAGCACTGACCCGCGCCGCGGCGCCCCACCGCCGGGTCACTCGGTCGCGGCGTCCTCGTTGCGCACGGTTCGCAGCGTCGCGCCCCCGGCGCGCGCCATCCGCCGGGCCAGCGGTGAGCCCAGCGCCCGGCGCGTGGCGTAGTCGATGGCGTCCAGCGCGGCCGCGACGACCGCGGCCTCGTCCGGGACCGCTTGGCGCTCCAGCCCCTTGTTGTAGGGCATGGGCGTGGGCGCGCCGCTGACCCGGAGGACCGGCGCGGTCAACGCGCCGAACGCGTGCTCCTGGATCGCGGCCGCGAGCGTCGCGCCGACGCCCGCATCGGGCCAGCCCTCTTCGACCACCACGCAGCGCCCGGTCTTGCGGACCGACGCCACGATCGTGTCGAGGTCCAGGGGGCGCAGCGTGCGTGGGTCGATCGCCTCGGCGGAGATCCCGTGCTCGGCCGCGAGCACCTCGGCGGCCCGCCACGCCACGACGGCCATGCGCGAGACGCCGACGAGCGTGACGTCGGTGCCCGCATGCCGGACCACCGCGCGCCCGAACGGCACGAGGCCATCGCCGGCGTCGACCCCGCTGCGCTGGCCGTAGAGCCGCTCGTGCTCCAGGAAGACGACGGGGTTGTCGTCGCGGATCGCGGTCTTCAGCAGCCCCTTGGCATCGGCGGCCGTCGAGGGCGCCGCGACCAGCAGGCCCGGTGCGTGGAGGAAGAGCGCCTCCCACGTGTGCGAGTGCATCGGACCGAGCTGGCCGCCGGCGCCCTGCGGCATCCGGAACACGATCGGCACGCGCGCCGCGCCGCCGGTCATCGCGTGGACCTGCGCGGCGTGGTTGACGATCTGGTCCATCGCCAGCAGCGCGAAGTTCACCGACATGATCTCCACGACGGGCCGCAGGCCGGCCATCGCGGCGCCGACGCCGAGCCCGGCGATCGTGTTCTCCGCGATCGGCGTGTCGCGCACGCGGCGCTCGCCGAACTCCTCCATCAACCCCTTGGTCACGCCGAAGGCGCCGCCGTAGGCGCCGAGGTCCTGGCCCATCAGGAACACGGCGTCGTCCCGGGCGAGCTCTTCGCGCAGCGCCTCGTTGAGCGCCTCGCGGTAGGTGACGATCCGGCTCACCGTGCGAGCACGTGGTCGAGCAGCGTGGCGGGCGCCGGCTCCGGCGAGGCCCGCGCGAACGCCACGGCGGCGTCGACGGTCGCGACGGCGGCGCGGTCGAGCTCGGTCCGGGCGGCGGCGGGCAGCAGCCCCGCGTCCACGAGCCGGTCGCCGAACGCGACGACCGGGTCGCGGCGTCGCACCTGCGCCGGCCCGTCCTCGGTGGCCGACTCGGGGTCCGCGGCCGACGCCCCGCCCACGCGATGGATCAGCGCCTCGACGAGCGTCGGCCGCCGCTCGGCGCGCGCGGCCCCGACCGCCGTGCCGACGGCGGCGAACGTCGCGGCCGGGTCCATCCCGTCGCAGCGCACGCTCTGCACCCCGAAGGCGCGCGAGCGCTCGAACAGGTCCCCGACCGCCGTATGGCGCTCGGTCGGCGCGGTGACCGCGCCGCCACGGTTGTTGGTCACCAGGAACACGATCGGCAGGCCCCAGAGCGCCGCGACGTTCAGCGTCTCACCGAAGGTGCCCTGGTTGGCGGCCCCGTCGCCGAACTGGCAGAGCGTCACGCTGTCCTCGTCGCGCAGGTCGGCGGCCAGCGCGAACCCCGCGGCGATCGGCAGGTTCCCGCCGACGATGCCCCAGCCGCCGTAGAAGCCGTGCTCGGCGTCGAAGACGTGCGTCGAGCCGCCACGGCCGCCCGCCGTGCCGTCGACGCGGCCGAGCAGCTCGGCCATCACGCGCCCGGGCTCGGTCCCGCGCGCCAGCGCATGCCCGTGGGCGCGGTAGGTCGACAGCAGCGGGTCGCGCGCCTCCAGCGCGCGCAGCGCACCGACGATCACCGCCTCCTCACCGATCGAGGAGTGCAGGAAGCCGCCGATCTCGCCCGCGGCGTACAGCGCGCTCGCCCGCTCCTCGAAGCGCCGGATCAGCAGCATCGTCGCCAGCCACTCCGCGGCCACCTCGGCGTCGGGCAGCGGGTGATCGGCCATGAGCGCGAGCGTACCGGCCGGCTCCCACGGGATGCCGATCGCGCCGAGAGCCGCCGTCGTGGGCGCCGTCAGTCGAAGTGCCGAGGCTCCGCCACGGCCCACTGGTACAGGAACTCCTGCGGGCTGAGGCGGTCCAGGTCGCGGATGAGCGCCTCGGCCATCCGCCGCCGCTGGCGCGAGGTGCAGTCCCAGAACAGGATGCCCTCGCCCTGGTCGAGGTCGACGACCTCGATCGTGTCGCGCACGACCTTCAGCTCGTATCGGGACCGCGCCTTCACGGCGACGTCACGTCGTCCAGCGCCGCGTCGCCGACCAGCAGCCGGCCGCTCGGGTGCCAGACCGCCGGCACCTCGGTCACGCCGCGCGCGACCGCCTCGGCCGTCGCCTCGTCCAGCACGCGCGCGACCGCGTCGCGCTCGATCGCCTGGAGCACGGCGCGAGGATGCATCTCGCACGCCGACGCCGCGATCAGCACCACGTCGGAGTCGCCGAGGTCCGCGCCGCCGGCGTAGGCCTGGCGGAACGCGGCCAGGGAGAACGCCACCACTCGCCCGATCTGCTTGGCGTAGGTCGCCGCGCGGAGCGCGATCTCGCTGTCGAACGCCGGTGGCCAGCGCACGCCCTGCAGCGTCCGGGCGGCCGCGATGCGCTCGATGCCGGAGCGGGCGATCTCCTGCTCGCTCGCGCAGCGGAAGCCGTCGTCCCACGCGCGGGGCGCGCGGATCGGGACCCACTCGGCGGCGAACGGCAGCGTCTGGATCACGCGCTCGGCGGCGAGATAGGCCTCGGGCGAGGCGAAATCGAAGTAGAAGGCCGCGCGCGCGGGCGGCAGGGCGCTCTCGGCGCCGGCGCCGTGCTGCGTGACCTCGAAGCCCATCGGGTGGGTGGGTCCTGATCTAGCCGTGGATGAGCCAGCCGTCGGCGGCGCGGGCGGCTTCCATGACGCCTTCAGACAGCGTCGGGTGGCCGTGGATGATCCTTGCGACCTCGGGGTAGCCGCCCTCGAGCAGCTTGACGTTGACGAGCTCCTGGATCAGCTCGGTCGCGCGGGTGCCGACGATGTGGCCGCCGAGCATCTCGCCGTACTTCTTGTCGCCGACGATCTTG
>JAWVGD010000497.1:0-2700 GCA_033855515.1 Baekduia sp. | reverse complement strand
ACGGGCCGGACGCTGAGCGACGGCGAGATCGCGGCCTACGACGCGCCGTTCCCCGACGACCGCTTCAAGGCCGGCGCGCGCCAGTTCCCGGCGCTCGTGCCGTCCACCCCGGACGATCCGGCCGCGCCCGCCAACCGCGCGGCGTGGGCGACGCTCGGTCGCTGGGAGCGGCCGTTCGTCTGCGCCTTCGGCGACCAGGACCCGATCACGCGCGGCGCCGACGCCGCGCTGCTGGCCCACATCCCGGGCGCCGCCGGCCAGCCCCACGCGACGATGGAGGGCGCGGCGCACTTCGCCCAGGAGGACGCAGGACCGGCGCTGGCCGAGGTGATCGCGGGTGTGGCGGAGCGGCTGGAGGTCTGAGCCCGGCGACCGTCACGGGCCGAAGCCGCAGCCGGCGGCGGACCGGACGTCCGCCGGCAGCGTCGGGCGTCGCGACTAGACTCGCGCCAATGGCCTACGAGACCGACCAGGAGGCCTTCTGGGCCGGCGACTTCGGGGACGAGTACATCGGGCGCAACTCCGACGACCGCATGCTCGGCTCGCTCCTGGGCTTCTTCACCAACGCCTTGCGCAGCGCCCAGCCGCCGGCCACCTGCATCGAGTTCGGCGCCAACGTCGGCATGAACCTCCGGGCGCTGAGGCTGCTGTACCCCGACCTCGATCAGCATGCGATCGAGATCAACGCCGAGGCCGCGCAGACGCTCCGCTCGTTCCTGCCCGCCGACAACGTCCACGCGACGTCGATCCTCGACTTCGCCCCGCAGCGCACCTGGGACCTGGCGCTGATCAAGGGCGTGCTGATCCACATCGACCCGGCGCGCCTGCCGCAGGTCTACGACACGCTGCACCAGGCCACCAACCGCTACCTCCTGCTCGGCGAGTACTACAACCCGAGCCCGGTCGCGATCTCCTATCGCGGCCACGACGAGCGCCTCTTCAAGCGCGACTTCTGTGGGGAGATCCTCGACCGGCACGCCGACCTCGAACTGGTCGACTACGGCTTCGCCTATCACCGGGACCCGAAGTTCCCCCAGGGCGACATCACGTGGTTCTTGTTGGAGAAGCGGCCGGCGTAGCGTCTCCGGACCCCCTCGGAGAGTGCGTTCTGCATCACTTTGGCCCCGCAGCGCTGCAGGACTTCCATCGGGACTTGCCCAACCCGGTGACGCCCGCAAAGCTCAGGCGGCGTAACCGGGGCGCCCCGTGCTTGTCATCAGCCGACGGGGCGCCCCGTGGGGTACGCCGACGGCCCTGGGTACAGCTGGTGAGACCGGCGGCCAGCGGAGGCTAACTTGCCCACGAGCCGGTGAACACCTGGCCGACCGGGCAGGGTGGCTCGCCGGACGCTTTCTGGCGATGGCGAGTCCCGGACTCGAACCGGGGACACCACGATTTTCAGTCGTGTGCTCTACCAACTGAGCTAACTCGCCGTAGCGCGGAAGCGTAGCGCGGCCGGTAGCCTCGCCGCCGTGTCGCGGCGCGTGCTGGTGGTTGGCTGTTTGATCCTGCTCGGCGCTGCCGGCGGCGTCTTCCTGCTGCTGCGCGGTGGGGGTGACAAGCAACGGGCCGGCGTCGCCGATCCGCTGGCCGAGGCGCTCGGCTACGCGCCCGCGGCGGCGCCCGTGGTCGTCCAGTTCGAGGTCCAGCGCGGGTCGCCGCAGGGCACCGCGCTGCGGGACCTCTCGCGCACGTTCCCGGCGGCGCGGTTCGCGGCCGACGGCGTCCGCGGCGCGGCGCGGGGCCTGGGCTTCGACGCCGACGCGGACCTGCCCTCGCTGCTCGGCGGGCCGCTGATCGCGTGGGGTCCGCCGGGCGCGATCACGAGCCTGACGTCCTCGGTCTCGGCGTTGCAGCTGGAGCTCGCGCCCGTGCTGAAGAAGGGCGTGACCGCCGCGGTCGTCGGTCGCAGCGCCGCCGACGTCGCCGCGGTCCTGGATCGCGCGACGAGCGACGGCCGCCTGCGCAAGCTCGCCGATCTCGGCCCCGGGATCGCGCAGTACGCGCTGCCCGGCGACGCCGGGCGCCTCGGCGTCCGCGACGCCGACCTCGTCCTCGGGGCGACGACCGCCTCGCTGCAGCAGGCCTTCGCCCTACGCGACCGCCAGGGCGGCCTCACGCGCGCGACCTTCGAGCGGCGCCTCGGCCCGCTGAAGGCGCAGCCGGCGCTGATCCGGGCCACGCTGCAGCCGCGCGCGCTGCTCAGCGGCCGCGCCGGTGGCGTCGCATGGGTCGACGCGCTGCGGGGCGGCGCGCTCGCCCTCCGGATCGAGAACCCGGGCATCCGCCTGCGCGTGCACTTCGCGACCGACCCCACCAACTTGGCCGCGACCGACCTGCCTCTGGCGCCCGGCATCGCGCCGCCGGAGCCGGCGCCCGGCACTCGTGGCATCTCGGGCGGCGTCCGCGGCCTGAGCCAGACGATCCACGTGCTCGACGCGGCCAAGGGCCGTCTCAACGTGCCGTTCCTGAAGACCGTCACCGACGCGCTGTCCACGCTGGATTCGGTCAAAGGACCGCTGAAGACCTTCGGCGGCATCGATGTCGACGCTGCGCTGATCGACCAGCTCACCGGCACCACCACCATCACCCCCGAGGCGCCCGGGACGCTCGCGCTCCGCGCCGAGCTGCACGACGGCGACCCGCTGCGCGCGGCGCTGGACCGCATCGCGGCAGTGCCGGACGTCGCGCTGAAGCTGG
>JAWVGD010000496.1:0-5212 GCA_033855515.1 Baekduia sp. | reverse complement strand
GGCCGCGTGCGGCGTCCTCGCGGACCGCCTTCACCGCGAAGCGACGCGCCAGGGCGGCACGGATGCACACGACCATCGAGACCAGCGTGTCGCGGGCGGCGTCGTCGATCTCGGTGAAGCGCACGCCGGTCCCGCCGGGCTGGGCCCGGACGATCAGGCCGCTCGCTTGGACGACGGGGCCGTCGTGCGGCATCTGGATCGCCACCTCGACGGCGAAGTCGACCAGGCCGAAGCCCATGCCCTTCAGCAGCACGCCGCCGGCCGACACGTTCTCGGTGACCGCGGGGCGTGTCCTGCCGCCGGTGCTCACCTGCACGGGCAGCTCGACGTCCAGCCGCGGGCTCGAGCGCAGGTTGTCGACGCGCCCCTCGCTGTCGGCCCGGAACGCCACGCAGCCCTGCTGGGCGCGCTCGGCGACGCCGTGGAGCACGACCAGGTGACCCTGGTACTGGAACGAGATCTGCGCGGGGCGGGGCAGCAGGCCCGGCGTCGGATCGCGCGGGTCGCGCGGCAGCAGCCACGCGATGTCCTTCGACGTCGCGGCGACGATCGCGGCCATGGGCCGTACGCCGACGCTGAGGGTGGCAGGCATGAAGTCGTGGATCCGTCGCACGGCCGCCCATCCTCCCAAACGGCGCGGCGTGGCGCGCAAGCGACCTTACGGCGGTAGGCCGCGCGCGGGGACTATGCGGGCTCGTCCGCCGCCGCCGCGGCGGCGGTCGCGGCAGCCACCGCGCCGCCGTGCACGCCGAGGGCGTGGAAGCCGCCGTCGACGTGCAGGATCTCCCCGGTGATCGCGCGCGCCAGGTCCGACAGGAGGAAGAGCACGGCGTCGGCCACCGGCTCGGGGTCGGTGAGGTCCCACTTCAGCGGCGCTCCCTGCTCCCAGGCCTGCGCCAGGACGTCGAAGCCCTCGATCGCGCCCGCGGCCATCGTCCGCAGCGGGCCCGCCGCGACGAGGTTCGAGCGGATCCCGCGCGGGCCGAGGTACTGAGCGAGGTAGCGGTTGACGGACTCCAGCGCGGCCTTCGAGACGCCGGCCCAGTCGTAGATCGGCCACGCCTTGGTCGCGTCGAAGTCCAGCCCGACCAGCGACCCCCCGCCCGCGGAGCGCTCCAGCAGCGGCGCGAACGCCGCGCCCAGCGACTTCAGCGAGAACGCGCTGATCTCGAAGGCGCTGGTCGCGGAGGCCATCGGCGCCTCCAGGAAACGCCCCCCGAGCGCGTCGCCCGGCACGAACGCGATCGCGTGAAGGACGCCGTCGACGACGCCCCAGCGCTCCTCGAGCTCGGCGGCGACCGCGGCGATCTGCGCCTCGTCGGTCACGTCGAGCTCCAGCACATCGGGCGGCACGGGCAGCCGCTGCGCCATGCGCTGGGTCAGCCGCATGGCGCGGCCGAAGCCCGTCAGGACGATCTCGGCTCCCTCCTCCTGCGCGCGACGCGCGACCGTGTACGCGATGGACCGGTCGGTCAGCACGCCGGTGATCAGGAGCTTCTTGCCGTCCAGGAGAGCCATGACCCCATCCTTACCGAGGAGCGCCCGCGGCGTTGCGCGGGTTCGACGTCCGATCACCCGGATGTCGAGCCTTCGCGCCGGGAGAAGCGCGGCTCGACCACCTCGACCGCGGGCGGCGTCTGGGCCTCGCTCGGCGCGCGCCAGTTGACGGCCTTGTGCATGCCGTCGCAGAACGGCTTGCGCCGGGAGCGGCCGCACCGGCACAGCGCGATCGTCTCGCCGCGATAGGCGATCTCGTTGCCGTCCTGGTCGGTCAGCGTGAACGGGCCGCGGACCAGGAGCGGGCCGTCGCGGTAGGGCGTGATGCGGGGGCCGTCGCTCATGCGGCGACGGCGTCGGCCTCGACGGGCGGGCGCAGCGACGAGCGCCCGTGCCGCCAGGCCGCAAGCAGCGCGGCGGCCCAGCGTGCCTCGACCTCCACGAGCGCCCGCGCGCCCCACAGGATGTCGTCGCGCAGCGCCGGCTCGCGGCGCACGAGGCCGCCGGCGAGGTCGACCGCGGCGACGTTCTCGTGGACCGCGTCGGCGGTCACGTGCTCGTCGTAGAACTCGGTCGCGCGCGCGGCGCGGACGCCGAGGCGCCGCAGCGCGGTCGCGTAGCGCCGGTTGGGGATCGAGGAGGTCATCTCGAACAGCGCGAGGTGGCCGACGATCGCGCCGCGGTGGCGGCGGTGCAAGCCCAGCAGGGACATCAGGTTGACGGTCGCCAGCGTCACGCCGGGCAGGCGGTCGAGGTAGGCGCCGTAGGCGGTGTCCAGCCCGAGCTCGTCCATCGTGTCGGCAAACAGCGTGGCGTGCATGCGCGCCGCGTCGCCGCCGCCGTACTCGTCGGCCTGGATCTCCAGCAGCGCGGCCTTCGGCGGGCCCGACAGGCGCGGAATCGCCCAGGAGTGCGGGTCGGCCTCCTTGAGCTGGTAGGCCGAGCGGTGGACGACGACCTCCTTGAACTCGGCCAGCGTCCCGTGGCGCTCCAGATGGCGCGAAAGCGATGGCGACACGTCGGCGTCGGCGATCGCGCGCAGGGCGAGGTCCATCGTGCTCGCGTCAGCCGGCGGCGGCGTCCAGCCGGCCAGCGCCGCGTGCAGCGCGTCCTCGAAGACGGCTTCCAGCCGCGCCCGGAACGCGAGCAGGCCGGGATCCCACTCCCAGCGGTCGTCGACGCCGTCCAGGCCGCGGTAGTGCAGCTCGTAGCAGGCATACAGCGCCAGCTGGAGGTCGTCGTCGGCCAGGGCGTCGGCACCGGCGGAGATCTCGATCGGGGCCTCGAGGCTTCCCGGAGCCTGGCTCAGCGCGGCGAGGAGCGCCTCGGACAGAGGTCCGCGCGGGGTGGGGACAGGGGGCATGGGTGCGACATACCCGGCCGATCGGCGAATCAGGCGACGAGGAACCGGTCGGCCTGCCAGGCCGCCAGCGCCCGCGCGCCGCCGGCGGCGGCGATCTGGCGCGCGATCGTGGCGCGCGGCCGCTCGACGAGCTCGCGCGCAGCCTCCAGCTCGGCGGCGCAGCGCAGGCGCGCCGCCGCCGGCGCCACCGCGTCGATCAGCGCATGCAGGTGGTCGCGCATCGGGCACGCGGCGCCCGTGCGGACGTCGAGCCACCGTCCCTCGACGCCGTGCCGGCACGCCGACCAGCGGTTCTCGCCGATGCGCCACGACGGCGCCGCGCCAAGGTCCTCGCCCGCGTCGTGGCGGTCGGCCAGCGTCGCCACCAGGGCGTGGACGAGCGCGCCGATGGCCGCGGTGTCGGCGACCGTCGCCTGCGCGTCGGCCACGCGCAGCTCGATCGTGCCGTGGAGGTGGTGCAGCCGTGCCTCCCACCACCACTGCCCCGGATCGGCGACGGCGCCGGTCTGCCGGCCCCAGGCGAGCGTGTCGGCGAGTGCCTCCCACGAGGGGATCGCGGGCGGCACGCCCTGGCGCGGCAGCAGGTCGCAGAGCTTGGGCCGCACCGACGCCAGGCCGCTGTCGCGGCCCTCGTAGAACGGCGATGCGGCGCCGAGCGCGGCGAGCGCCGGCAGCTGCTCGCGCAGGCCGTTGTAGACCGCCAGAGCCCGGTCGGCGCCGGCGACCGCCACGTGCACGTGCAGCCCGAAGACGAGCTGGCGCCGCGCGACGGTCCCGTATTCGGCCGCGATCGCGTCGTAGCGCTCGCCGCCGTTGAGCACGCCTTCGGCCGCCGCGAACGGATGGACGCCGGCGCCGCCGATGCGCGCCAGCCCGTCGGCGGTCTGCGCCAGGGCGATGCGACGCTCGAGGAGCTCGGCGGCCGCGGCGCCGACCGTCGCGGCGGGGGTGCCGGCGATCTCCAGCTGCGCGGCGGGCATCTCGCCCTTGAAGCGGGCGTCCCCGTCGAGCCGTGTGAGCAGCTCCGGCGCGCACGGCCGCAGGTCGAGCGTCTCCGGGTGGAGCAGCATCAGCTCCTCCTCGAGGCCGACGGTCAGCTCGCGCCCGTGGACCTCGAACGGCGCACGCAACCGGTCGACCTCCGGGTTTTGGGTCACCGCCACGCCGGATATGTCCCCGTTCATGCGGGTCATCACGCTTCCGGGGGTGTTCTCCCCGATCTCCGACACCTGGCTGCTGGCCGAGGCGCTGCGGTCGCAGATCGTCTCACCGGCCACCAAGGTTCTCGACATCTGCACCGGCAGCGGCGCCCTCGCGGTCACGGCGGCGCTGCGCGGCGCGCAGGACGTGACCGCCGTCGACGTGTCGCGCCGGGCGGTCCTGACCGCCCGCGTCAACGCGCGCCTCAACGGCGTGCGGGTCCGCGGCGTGCGCAGCGACCTGTTCTCGGCGCTGGGCGACGAGCGCTACGACGTGATCGTCTCCAACCCGCCCTACGTGCCCGCCGAGACCGACGCGCTGCCCGGCCGCGGGCCCCAGCGCGCGTGGGACGCCGGGCGCGACGGGCGGATCCTGCTCGACCGGATCCTCGCCGAGGCGCCGGCGCGCCTGCGCCCCGGCGGCGTGCTGCTGATCGTGCACTCCGAGGTCTGCGGCATCGACGCGACGCTGGACGCGATGCGCGGCGGCGGCCTGGACGCCGGCGTGGTCGTCCGCCACCGCGGCCCGCTCGGGCCGCTCATGCGCGAGCGGGTGGAGCACCTCGAGGGCCAGGGGCTGCTGGCGCCGGGACGGCGCGAGGAGGAGGTCGTCGTGCTGCGGGGCCGGGCGCCTGAGCTGGAGGCCCGCCGTGCCCGGCGGGCGCCTCAGCCGGCGTACTCGTAGAACCCGCGGCCGGTCTTGCGGCCGTGGTGGCCGGAGACGACCATCCGCTTCAACAACGGCGGCGGCGCGTACTCGGACCGCTTGAACTCCTCGTACAGCGAGTCGCACACCGCGTAGAGGACGTCGAGGCCGATGAAGTCGCACAGCGTCAGCGGACCCATCGGGTGCCCGGCCCCGAGCCTCATCCCCTGGTCGATGTCCTCGCGTGAGGCGAAGCCGTCCTCGTACATCCGGACCGCCGCCATCAGGTAGGGCACCAGCAGCATGTTGACGATGAAGCCCGAGCGGTCCTTGGTCTCGATCGGGCGCTTGCCGATCTGCTCCACGAACGCCCTCGCGGTGGTGAGCGTCTCAGCGCTCGTATCCAGCGCCACGACCACCTCGCTATCGGTGTCCAGGCCGACGACGATCTCGACGAGCTTCATCACCGGGACCGGCGAGAAGAAATGCAGCCCCAGGACCCGCTCG
>JAWVGD010000495.1:0-6927 GCA_033855515.1 Baekduia sp. | reverse complement strand
CGAGGAACACGGCCTGCCGCACGCTCACGCGCAGCGAGACGGCGACACGCGCGCCGCCGGCGTCGTCGTCGGCGCCGGCGCCGGCCACTCCGTGGGCGGCCAGCACCTCGGCGTCCTCCAGGGCCATCGTGGTCGTGCCGCCGCCGTTGCCGCCCTCCCGGGTGACCAGGACGTCGACGTGACCGCCGGCGCGGATGAGGTCGGCCGGCCCGCGCGCGACGACGTCGGCGACGCGCTCGCCCGGCCGCACCGGCGCGCCGGTCGCGCCGCTGCCGTCGTCGACGGCCGCGGGCGTGACGTCCTCCCCCGCCTGCAGCGCGACGGCGGCGCGGCTGCCGGCCAGCGCCGCTGTCGACCCGTAGGCCGCGGCCGGCGCGAAGCGCTCGGGCACCCGGCGCACGGCGAGCCGCCGGGCGTCGAGACGGGTCCCGGCCGCGATCGGGGCACGGGTCACGACGACGGGCACGAGCGGGCCGACGGAGCGCTTCAGCGCCGCCTCCCGGCCTGCGACGTCGGAGGCGGCCAGCGCCCCCAGCAGCAGCGCGAGGCCGACCAGGAGCGCCGCGCGGCGCCGCCGCGTCACGAACGGCCGCCCGCGACGGGCAGCTCGATGGCGATGCCACCGCCGGTCGCCGAGGGCAGCGACGCCACACGGCCTCCGCAGTGCGCGAGGACGCTCGCGGTGATCGCGAGTCCCCGCCCGCGCCCGGCGCGCGGCCGGCGCGCCAGCTCGGCGATCGAGGCGGGCAGGCCCGGACCACCATCGGTGACCTCGACGCGGATCCGGTCGCCGACGGTGCGGCGGGTGCGGACCTCGATCGTCCCGCCGCCGTGCTCGATCGCGTTGGCCAGCACGTTGCCGGTGGCCTGGGCGAGGCGCAGCGCGTCGGCGTGGACGATCGCCGTCGCCGGCCCGGGCTGCAGGACCAGGCGGGCCCCGTGCGCGGCGGCGACCTCCGACCAGGTGCGGACCTGGCAGGCGAGCAGCTCGTGGAGGTCCACGTCGGCGCTCGTGGCGGCCGTGCAGGGATCCTCCAGGGCCAGCGCGGCCCGGCGCAGCTCCAGCTCCAGCGCGGCGACCAGCCGCGGCGCGACCTCACCGCGCCGCGCGGCACCGTGGAGCGCCAGCTGCGCCGCCGACAGCGGCCCGCGCACCTCGTGCGCGACGCGCGCCGCCCGCTCCCGCAACCCGCGGCCGACCCACCAGGCCACGGCGGCGCCGGCGAGCGTCCAGGCGGTCAAGACCGCGAGCCCAGTCCCCACGACGTTCATGCAGCCACCTCGAGGCCCGCACCGAGCGCGACGCCCGGGTCGTCCACGAGTCGGTACCCCACACCCCAGACGTTCAGGACGAAGCGGTCGCCCTCAGCGCCGAGCTTCGCGCGCAGGCGGCATGCGTGCGAGTCGAGCGTCCTCGTCGTTCCACGGCTCCGGTAGCCCCAGACCGTCCGCAGCAGATCCGCCTTCGTGTGCACCGTCGTCGGCGCCGAGGCCAGCACGCGCAGCAGCGCGAACTCCTTCTGGGTCAGCTCCACCGGGCGCCCGTGCAGCAGCACGGTCCGCGACGCCGGATCGATCTCCAGCTCGCCGACGCGCACGCGCCCCGGGCGCCGGCGGCTCTCGGCGCGGCGCAGCAGCGCCCCGACCCGCCCGCGCAGCTCGGGATACGAGAAGGGCTTGGCCAGGAAGTCGTCGGCCCCGCACTCGAACGCGCGGACCCGGTCGACCTCGCCGCAGCGGCCACTCAGGACCAGCAGCGGCATGTCGCGGTCGATCCGGGAGGCGACGCCGTCGGCGGCGCGGACGGCGCGGACGACGTCCAGGCCCGAGCCGTCCGGCAGCCCGACGTCCAGGATCGCCAAGTCGGGGAACTTCGTCCCGAGCAGGCGCAGGGCGTCGGAGGCCGTGTCGGCGACGATGAGGTCGCAGCCGTCGGCGGTGAGCTCGTCGGCCAGGAACGTCCGCGTGGTGGCGTCGTCCTCGGCGACCAGGATGGTGGCGGGCGTCTCGTGGTTCATGACTGCCCTAGGGTCCGGCGCGCAAGAACTCGCCCCCGTCGCCGCGGTGGAAGGGTCGGGGGCGGACGCCGCGAACCTCTGGCGGACGGTTGGCCGCATGTCGCGTGGGCCGGACGGACTGCAAGATCCATCCCATGACCTGCGAAGACGAAGGGATCGGGCATACGATGCCGACGACTTCGGAAGCCGCCGTCTCCCTCGGCGCGACCTGACCGAATCGCTCTCAATGAACGACGCACGCCGAGGCAACTACGACAGCGGTGAGGACTTCGTCCTCGAATACGGCGAACTCCGGTTCACCTTCAACGAACGCGACTTCCGCGAGCGTTGTGAGCAGGCCGCCAACAAGCTGGGCTTCGTGTCCGGCCGCCTGGACGACCCCGAGCTCGAGGACCTCGTGACCCTGTCGGTCAACGGCGAGATCCAGGAGCCGGCGTCGAGCCTCGGCGAGCACGTCAACGACTGCTGGCCCGAGCTCGTGGGCCCCAGCGACCGCTCGCTGGTGCACTGGCTGCGCCGCCTCGTCTTCCGCTCCGCCTGGCTCGACCAGCGCGTCAAGGAGGGTGAGCTCGACGTCGAGTTCGACGTCGAGAGCTCCAGCTTCCTGTACGTGCAGCCGGACCGCGACGGCGAGCCCGTCGAGCTGGCGCCCGAGCCCTCCTGGGGCCGGGTCGCCTACGTGCCGCGATAGGAAGACTCAGGCTCGAGTCGAGCCTGAGCCCTCCCGCGCGCCAAGCGCTTAAGCGCCCAGCGACTGCGCGCGAGCCTGGGCGATCGCGTCCGCCCCGGCATCGCCGACCAGCAGCTCGGGTCGTAGCGTCCCGCTGTTGACCAGATCCAGCGCCGGAAAGCGACCGGTGCGCGTGAGCGTGCGGTCCAGGGCGATGATCGTCGTCTCGCCGCCGACCGCCGCGCGGGCCGAGGCCACGATCGTCAGCGAGCCGCCGTCGACGATGTTGCGGGCGGCCGCCATGGCGCGGCGCGCCGCGTGAGGGGCCAGGCCGTCGAGGCCGTCGATCAGCACGACGACGTCGCCGCCGCGCGCGGTGATGCGCTTGGCGGTGTCGATCGCGCGCTCGACGGCCTGCCCGGCGGCGTCGGGGCTGGCGCCCAGCGACAGGGCGGCGACGGGCTCGATCTCGCCCGCGCGCCACTCGGCGCACTCCTCGGGCCGCACCGCCGCGAGCACGACGTGGACCTCGAGGCCCTCGATGCCGGTCAGGGCGCCGGCCAGGAGCTTGAGCGCCTCGGACTTGCCGGCGTGCGCCTCGCCCGTGATCGTCACGCGCGAGCCCTTCCCGATCGGCGTCAGCCACTCGATCGCCTTGAGCGTCGCGTCCTCCGAGCCGAGCGCCAGGCGCTCGGTCGGCAGCGTGCACGGCAGGTCGTCGAAGTGCGTGCCCTCCGCGACCTCATCGGCCGGGCGGTTGTTGATGGTGTCGATGCGGATCAGCGACGGGTAGCGCTCGGAGCGGCGCGGCTCGCGCACCGGGCCGGCGACCTGGTCGCCGGAGACGAGCTCGCAGCGGCGGACCTGCGCAGCGGAGACGTAGACGTCGGCGTCGGAGGCCTCCGGCGGCGAGACGCGGACGAAGCCCGAGCCGTTGGGCAGCAGCTCGACGGTGCCCTCGACGATGCGGTCCTCACGGTCGCCGGCGTCGCGGTCGCCGTTGCGGTCACCGCGGTCGCGGTCACCGCGGTCGCGGTCGCCGCGGTCGCGGTCGCCACGGTCGCCGCCGTCGTCGTCGCGATCGCGGTCGCGGTCGCGGCCACGGCCGCCGCGGGAGCGACGGCGCGGGCGGGTCTCGGCCTCGGGCACCTCGACGTCGACGTCGTCGGCGGCGGCGGCCTCCTCGGCCTTGATCTCCTCCTCGACGACGGCGTCCTCGGTGGCGATGACGTCCTCGGTGGCGATGACGTCGGCGACGTCCTCTCCCGCGTCCTCGTCGGTCACGCCGTCTTCGGTGTCGGCGTCCTTGCGGCGCGTGCGGCTCGTGCGCGAGCGGGTGCGGGGCTTGGGCTTCTCGTCGACCTCGGCGGCGGCCGGCTCGGCGGCCAGCGCGTCTTCGCCGCCCTGCTGGGTGATGATCTTGTCCACGAGGTCGGCCTTGCGCAGACGGCGGAAGCCGTCGATGCCGAGCTCGGAGGCGATGGTGTGGAGGTCAGCCAACGGGCTGGCCTCGAGGGCGGAACGGGTCAATACGGACATGATGTCCTCCTGGAATCGGGTGTCGGTGGGCGCCCGTCCCGCGTTGCCTTGCAGCGGGACGGCGACTCTCTCGCCGCGGACCGTAGCGAACTTCCCGGTCAGGACTCAGGCCCGCGGGCCGGGAGCGTCCGGCGTCGTCGGTGCACGGATCCACTTCAGCGCGTCGTCGTCGGGGTCGACGTCCCCCACCTCGGCTCGGCCGGCGAGGACCTCGGCGGCGGCCAGGAAGTCCACCGTCGCGGCGACGTCGTGGACGCGCACGATCGCGGCGCCGCGCTCGGCGGCGTGCCCGACGGCCGCCAGCGTGCCGCCCAGGCGCTCGGCCGGCGGCCGCCCGGTGATCGCCGCCAGGAAGTACTTGCGCGACACCGCCGCCAGCCACGGATGGCCCAAGGCGGCGAGCCGGTCGACTGCCCGCAATGCCGCCACGCTCTCGGCCGGCGTCTTGGCGAAGTCCGGGCCGGGGTCGACGATGAGCTGCTCATCGGTCACGCCTCGCGAGCGCGCCACCGCGCAGCGCTCCTGCACGAAGGCCACGATGTCGGCGACCACGTCGCCACCGTAGTCGGCGAAGTGCACCTGCTTGGGCGCCGCGCGGGTGTGCATGACGACCAGCGACGCGCCCGTGCGCGCCGCGGCGTCCGCCAGCCCGACGTCGCGCAGGCCGCTGACGTCGTTGAGCACGTGCGCGCCCGCATCCAGCGCCGCGGCGGCGACCAGCGGTTTCCACGTGTCGACCGACACGCACACGCCCTCGGCGACGAGCCGCGTGACGAGCGGGACGACGCGGTCGCGCTCGACCTCGGCGGCGGTCACGCCCGTGTAGGTGACGCCGGACTCGCCGCCGACGTCGATGAGGTCGGCGCCTTGGGCGACGAGCGCCAGCGCCAGCTCGACCTGCGCGTCGCGCGTCGTGTGGCGCACCGTGTCCGAGAAGGAGTCCGGGTTGGCGTTGACGATGCCCATGACCAGCGGGCGCCCCGGGCGCAGCGTGAGCTCGCGGTCCCGCAGCCGCAGCCGCGCGGGCGTGGGCGGCGTGGGCGACGTCGTCACCGCCCGGCTCCCAGCCCGTAGTGCAGGAACACGTGATCGCCGGCGCGGTGGACCTCGCGCAGGGACATGCGCGCCGGCTCGGGCAGCGCCTCGCCCTCCAGGATCGACGGCGCATCGCCCGCGGCCAGCAGCGGCGCCACGGTCAGCAGCACGTCGTCCAGGCCGCCCTGGGCCACGAGCTCGCGCAGCAGCGTCGGCCCGCCCTCGCACAGCACGCCCCGGATCCCGCGCGCGCCGAGCGCCTCGAGCACGCCGGTCAGCGTCAGGGTCCCCGGCGCCAGGCGCACGACCTCGAGCTCGCCGCCGAGCTCCGGCGCCGGGGCCGAGGACTCCGTGAACACGAGGATCCGGCGCCCCGGCTCGTGCAGCAGCGGCACCTCCAGCGGCAGGGCCAGCGCGCGCGACACCGTGACGACCAGCGGATGCTCGGCCAATCCCGCGTCCGCGCGATGCGCGCGCTGATCGGCGTCGAGCAGGTTGGCGTAGCGCTCGGCCGCGAGCGTGGAGGTGCCGACCAGGATCGCGTCGGCGCCGGTGCGCAGCTCGCGCAGCAGCGCCCGATCGGCCGGATGCCCGAGCGCGACCGAGCGGCCCTGCAAGGCTGCCCGCCCGTCGGCCGTGGCGATCATCGCCGCGACCACGCGCGGGCGCTCACCGTCGCCCCGCGCGTCGCGCAGGCCCAGCCCGGCGACGAGGTCGCGCGCGCTGCGCCCCTCGCTGTCGGTCATCCGGTGCAGGGTGCCCAGGGCCGGTCCTCTACTTGCCGATGTGCACGGAGCGCTGGACGACGGCCACGTTGCCCGCCTTGTCGGTCGCGCTCACGCGGACGGTGAACGTGCCGGACTTGTTGTAGTGGTGGCTGGCGGTGCGGGCATCGGTGAAGCCGCTGCGATCGCCCCAGTCGATCCGCACCAACTTGATCCCGGCCGCCTTGCCGCTGGGCGGGATCACGTCGGCGGCGGTCGCCTTGACGGTGCCCACCCGGCCCTTCCGCTTGAACGAGAAGGAGACGGTCGGCGCCACGGTGTCGACCTTCAGCGGCTTGACCGTGGTCGTCGCGGTCTGGCCGCGGCGGTCGGTCGCCACCACGCGCCACGTGTGCAGGCCCTCGCTCACGGCGCCCACGGGCAGCTGGGCCTTGGTGGTGTTGGTCTGGGCCACCGGCTTGCCGTCCACCAACACGTTGTAGGTCAACGGGCCCCAGAGGTCCAGCGCCGTGCCCCAGGCCAGCGGCGACGTGACGACGTTGCGCCACACTCGCGAGCTCGTGCTGATCTGGAACGCACCGGGCAAGCGGTCCCACGCGGCGGCGACCAGGCGGCGCTGGTCGGCGGCGCCCTGGATGAAGACGAGCGAGAAGTCGCCCGTGCGGTCGGCGGCCACGTCGAAGCCGCCCGCGGGGTCGACGACGCCGAGGTCGGGGTTCGTCAGCGCGCTGTCGGGGCCCGGACCGGGCACGACCTTGGTCCCGGGCTTGTCGTCGTAGAAGACGCCGTGGACCGTGCCGTCGCCGTTGCTGAGCCATCCGACGACCCGGTCGGTCGTCTCGGCGATGGCGCCGACCGGCTGAGCGGGCGAGCCCGAGCCGCCCACCCCCGTGCCGACGTTGAGCACGTCGGTCTTCAGGATCCCGGCGAGCGCGCCGCC
>JAWVGD010000494.1:0-6015 GCA_033855515.1 Baekduia sp. | reverse complement strand
GCCGTCACCGCCGTGCCGGTGAAGACGTCCACGGCACCGTCGGCCAGCGCGCCGACGACGGCAGCTCTCGGTCACCGGCGCAGGACCGCGTCGGCGAAGCGCGACGGCCCGTCGGGCGCGTGGGCGAAGAACAGCGAGGGCTCGGTCAGCTCCAGCTCGAGCAGGACCGGGCTCCCGCCGGCGTCCTCCACGAGGTCGACGCGCGCATAGGCCGGCGGCGGGCCCCCGAAGCGCTCCGTGGTCCAGTCGACGACGCGCTGGGCGACCGCCCGCTCGGCGTCGGTGGCCGTGCGCGGCTCGATGGTCTCGGCCGCGAAGACGTCGCTCGTCGGGCCCTCGCCACGCCGCAGCAGCGGACCCTTGTGGATCGCGTGCGAGAACGTGCCGCCGAAGAACAGCGTGGCGGTCTCGCCGCGCTCGTCGACGGAGGCGACGTAGGGCTGGACCATGGCGGTGCGCCCGGAGGCGTGGATCGCCTCGACCAGCGCCGCGGCGCGGTGCGCGTCCTGCCCGGCGCCGGCGCCGTCGTCGGCCCCGAAGCGGGCGGTGTCGCGCGAGCCGGCGCTCACGGTCGGCTTGACGACGTACTCGCCCGCGGGCGGCGCGAACGCCTCGCCGGGCGCCACGAGCGCCGTGGGCACCACGGGCAGGCCGGCGTCGGCCAGCTCCCGCAGGTAGCGCTTGTCGGTGTTCCACGCCAGCACCTCAGGCCCGTTGACCAGCCGCGGGCCGAGGCCGCGAGCCCAGTCCAGGAACGCGTCGCGCCGGCCGTGGTAGTCCCAGGTCGAGCGCACGACGACGACGTCGAAGGCGTCCCAGTCCACCGCCGGGTCGTCCCAGACCGCGAACGTCGCGCCGCCGAACGCGGCGGGCAGGCCGGCGTCGTCGTCGTCGCCGTCGGGGAAGTACGAGCACGTGGCGAGGGCTACGCGAGGCGGGACGGACATCTTCTCCTCAGGGGGCATCGGGCGCAGGCGGGGCGCTGCGCGTGGCACGTGCGCCGGCCGTGGCGCAGCAGGTTGACGTGGAGCTCGAGCTCGGCGCCGGCCGGGGTCAGCGCGAGCATCGCGTCGTGCAGCTCCTCGAACGGCGCGCCCGGGCGCAGCAGGTGCAGCCGCATGCCGACGCGCGAGACGTGCGTGTCGACCGGGATGTCGCGCAGGCCGTAGGAGAACAGCAGGACGCAGGCGGCGGTCTTGCGGCCGACGCCAGGCAGCGCGCAGAGGAAGTCGCGGGACGCCGGCACCGGCGCCTCACGCATCCACCCGAGGTCCAGGCCGTCGCCGGGGTTGGCCTCCTCGATGGCCGCGAGGATGTCGTGGATGCGCTGCGACTTGACCTTCGAGATCCCGCCCGGGCGGATCGCCTCCTCCACCTCGGGCACCGGCGCGTCGCGCACGGCGTCCCAGGTGTCGAAGCGCTCGCGCAGCGCCAGGAACGCCACGTCGCGGTTGCGGTCGTTGGTCGACTGCGACAGGACGGTGAGGACGAGCTCGGCCAGCGGCTCCTCATGCGGCGGGGCGCACGGGACGCCGTAGACGTCGCGCAGCCGCTCGCGAAGGCCGGCGACGCGCGCACGGCTCGGGGCGCTCCACTCCGAGCGCGGGATGGTCGCCGGCCCGGCCACCGCGCGCTAGGCCACCGCTCCGTAGCGCTCCGTCGCCCGTGCGCCGGCCGCAACGGCGTCGGGCAGCATCGCCGCGAGCGCCGCCGGATAGAACCCGGTGCGCGCCAGGGCGGCGAGCAGGACGCCGGTCACCGCGTCGCCGGCGCCGGTGGTGTCGACGGGCGTGGCGGCCACGCCGCCGACCGTGCGGTCCAGGCCGCCGCCGCGGAGCATGGCGCCGTCGGCGCCGAGCGTCACGACCACGTGCTGGGCGCCGGCGGCCAGCAGCGACGCGGCCGCCGCCTCGACCTCGAGCTCACCGGTCAGCGCGCGCGCCTCCTCGGCGTTGGCCTTCACCAGGAAGGCGCCGGGCACCGACGCGCCCACGACCTCGACCGCCGCCGACGTCGAGCGCCACCGCTCAGGCCGCAGGTCGGGGTCCAGGATCACGGGCTTCCCGGCGGCCATCGCCCGGTCGCGGGCGGCCAGCGTCAGGGCCCGCTCCTCGTCGCCGACCAGCGTGCCGGAGGAGAGCGACAGCGCGTCGGCCGCGTCGACGGCCTCCATCAGCCGATCACCCAGACCCGTCACGCCCGCGCCGGGCGCCGATCCGTAGATCGCCGACGTGGGCCGGGCGGCGTCGTCGAGCGTGACGAACGCCACCGGCGTCGGGACGCCGGGAGCGCGATCGAAGTGGGTCAGGTCGACGTCCTCCGCGGCCAGGCGCCCGTGCAACCAGCGGCCCCAGGCGTCATCGCCCACGCCGCCGGCCAGCGCCACGTCGGCACCGCGCCGCGCCGCCGTGATCGCCACGGCCGCGGCGCCGCCACCGACGTGCGGGACGAACGCATCGCCATCGGGCATCGAGACCACCGGGCGCTCGCAGACGAAAGCCGCGAGTGCCTCTCCCACGCAGAGGAGCCGCATCGGCCGCGTACGGTACTTCGCGGCCGGCCCCTTGCAGGGCTTCACCGGCTCGGCGTAGTGTCGATCTTGCGGGGTGGATAGGCTCCCCCGCTTCGGCAGGCGCCGTCCGCCCCGTGCCGAATCAGAACGGGCTGCCACGGCAGCCCCAGCAGTCGCTGCGGGCAAGGAGCGCCCGTCCCCCCGATCCGTCACCCCCGGACCAGGAGACCGTCCCGATGCTCGTACCCACACCCCCGCCGGCGTACTCAGCGGCCGCTCCCACCCAGGCCGAGATCGCGATCGTCCGCGAGATCAACCGGATGCGCCGCGCCCATCACGTACGGGGGGTGCGCCTCACCGTCTCGCTGGCGCGGGTGGCCCGCAGGCACTCCGTCGAGATGCTCCAGCACGATGCCCTGACCCACAGCTCCTTCGACGGCCGCTCCTTCGCGACGCGCCTCGCGGGCGCCGGCCGCCATCGCCAGTACGGCGAGACGCTGGCCTGGGCGCCCGACGGCGCCGGCGTGACGGCCAAGAACCTGCTGAACCTGTGGATGCGCTCCGCGCCCCACCGCGCCGTCCTGATGAACGGCAAGCTGCGCCGCGTCGGCGTCGGCCGTGTCCTGGGCGCCATGGGCGCGCAGCGCGGCAACGCGATCACCGCGGACTTCAGCTCATAAAAGAGGGCCAGGTTCCCTGGCTCCGAGCGGTGGCGGCCGGGCGCGCCGTCGCCGCCCCGGCGGGGCCCATACCCTGCGGCCGTGCTCCGCCGCGTCCCCGCCTGGCTGGTCGCCGCGCTGCTGGCGGCGGTCTACCTCGTGCTCGATCCCCCGAGCGCGGACCTCGCGGCGCAGACCTACCGGACGTGGCTGTTCGAGCACGCGGGCTTCGCCATCTGGGACAACGGCTGGTACGCGGGCCATCACGTCCCGGCGTACTCGATCCTCTTCCCGCCGCTCGCCGCCCTGACCAGCCCGCAGCTCACCGGCGCGGCGGCGGCGGTCGTGACCGCCTGGGCGTTCGAGCGGCTGGTCGACGGCGCGCGCGGCGCGACGGCTGCGGCCCGGCCCGCGGCGCTGTGGTTCGCCACCGCGACCGCCGTCTCGCTGGTCACCGGCCGGCTCACGTTCGCCCTCGGCCTGGCCGGCGGCGTCCTGGCGGTGCTGGCGCTGGCCCGCGGCCGGCTGGTGCTCTGCGCCCTGGCCGGAGCCGCCACGGCGCTGGCCAGCCCCGTCGCCGCCGCGTTCCTGGCGCTCGCGCTGGTGGCATGGGGCGCGACCCGCGCGCGATGGGTCGCGGCCGCGGTGCTCCTCGCGGCGACGCTGGTGCCGGCGCTCGCGCTCACGGTCCTCTTCCCCGAGGGCGGCGACTTCCCGTTCGTCGCCTCGGCGTTCTGGCCGACGCTCGGGGCGACGATCGTCGTCCTCGCGGTGCTCCCCCGGGAGGAGCGGATGCTGCGCCTGGGCGTCGCGCTGTACGCGCTCCTGCTGGTCGTCAGCGGCGTGCTCGACACGCCGATGGGCGGCAACGCGGTGCGCCTGGGCGCGATCTGCGCCGGGCCGCTGGCGACGCTCGCGCTGTGGCCCCGTCGCCGGCGGGTGCTGCTCGCCCTCACGCTGCCGCTCTTGTACTGGCAGTGGAGCGCGCCGGTCGCCGACGTGGTGCGCGCCTACGGCGACCCGTCGGTGCATGCCTCCTACTACGACGGGATGCTGCGCTTCCTGACGACCCGCCCCGGCGAGCCGTTCCGCATCGAGATCCCGTTCACCGACAACCACTGGGAGGCGGCGCGAGTGGCGGGCGGGTGGGCCCACATCCCGCTGGCGCGTGGGTGGGAGCGCCAGCTCGACCGGAAGGTCAACGCGCTGTTCTACGACGGCCGTCCGCTCACGCCCGAGCGCTACCGCCGCTGGCTCGATGCCAACGCCGTGCGCTACGTCGCGCTCGCCGACGCGCCGCTCGACTACTCGGCCACGACCGAGGCGGCGCTCCTGCGCGGCGGGCGCGTGCCGTACCTGCACGAGGTCTGGCACGACGCGCACTGGCGGATCTACGGGGTCGACCGGCCGGCGACGCTGGCGGTCGGCGCGCGCGTGACCGCGATCGACACCGACACCGTCGACCTCGACGTGCCGCGCGCAGGGCGCGTCGTCGTGCGGGTGCGGTTCACCCCGTACTGGCGCGTCGATCAGCGTGGCGCATGCGTCCGGCGGGCCGGCGACTGGACGGCGATCGACGCGGCGCGCGCGGGCCGGGTGCGCCTCTCGACGCGGTTCTCGCCGGCGCGAATCGGCGCCACGGGGCCGCGCTGCTCATCCTGAACCGGGTCTCCGGTTAGGTCCTGTTAGGTGTGGGCACCCCCACTGTGTGTGGATCGGCCCGACCGATAGGATCGACTGTTCCATGCCGGTCGGTCTCACACGACTCATGGGACGGGTCTTCCCACACGGTCCGCTCGACGTGCTCCGTCAGATCCTCCTGTTCGCCAGCGCGTACTACGCGTACCGCCTCACTCGAGGTGCGATCGACGACCCGCAGGGCGCCACGACCGCGTTCCAGAACGCGCGGCACCTGATCGGGATCGAGCAGGCCACCGGTCTCTTCATCGAGCCGACGGTGCAGACGTGGACGAGCGGCTGGAGCTTCGCCCTGGACGCCGCCAGCTGGATCTACATCAACGCGCAGACCACGATCTGCCTCGCCGCGCTGATCTACATGTATCTGTTCCACAACGAGCGCTTCTACTTCGTGCGGAACATGTTCATCGTCGGGATGGTCATCGCGCTGGTCGGCTACCTGCTCTACCCGACGGCCCCGCCGCGCTTCTTCCCCGAGCTCGGCTTCCAGGACGCGGTGTCGGACTTCACCGGCGTCGATCACAACGACGTCAGCGTCAACGCGCTCTTCAACCCGTACGCCGCGGTGCCGTCCATGCACTGCTGCAACGCGCTGCTCATCGGGTGGTCGCTGGCGCAGATGTGCAAGCTGCGCAGCTTCCGGATCCTGTGGGCGCTCTACCCCGTGATCATGTTCTGGGTGGTCGTCTCCACGGGCAACCACTGGACGCTGGACGCCGTGCTCGGCGCGGCGACGGCGGGCGCGAGCTTCTACGCTGCGCGGTGGCTCGCGCAGAAGCGCCCTGAAGCGTGGGCCTTCTCGCCTGCCAAAGCCACCGCTTAGGACCTTCCCCACATGTCGACGTCACCCTCTCCGGCCGGCGGCCGGCGCACCCTGTCGGCGCCGGAGCGCCGCGAGCTGGTGCGCAACCGCCTGGTCGAGTCGCGCCTCACGCCCAACGCCATCTCGCTGACCGGCTTCGTGCTGTGCGTCGTCGCGGCGGTCCTGGTGGCCGAGCGCCTGTTCTTCCTCGCCGGCGTGGTGTTCATCATCGGCTCGGTGTGCGACACCCTCGACGGCCGCTACTCGCGGATGTCGGGCAAGGGCTCGCCGTTCGGCGCGTTCCTGGACTCCACGCTGGACCGGATCGAGGAGGGCGTCGTCCT
>JAWVGD010000493.1:0-3088 GCA_033855515.1 Baekduia sp. | reverse complement strand
CGCCGACCGCGGTGACGGCGGTCACGAGCGCCAGCAGGTCGAAGAGCCAGCGCCCGACCGCGGCACCGGCGGCGTAGAGCAGCCGGTCGCCGAGGCGCTCGACGACCGCGTCGCGCTGCTGCACGAGGCGGTCCGGGAGGTCCTCCGGCAGGTGCCGCTCGCCCGGCATGCGGTCGTTGAGCGTCCGTGCCGTGCGGCCGACCCACCGCAGCGTGCGTTCGCTGCCCGCCACCGTGACGCCGATGGCGAACATCACCGTGAACAGGCCGAGGCCGAGGATCGCGGTCTCCAGCAGCGTGCTCGGCACGCGCAGGCCGAAGAGGATCGCCGGCAGCGCCAGCGCGGGCAGGAGGCACAGGGCGGCGATCTGCAGGACCGTCGCCGCGGCCAGGCCCGTGGCGATCGACGCCCGCGGCACGTCGGCGGCGTTGAGCATGTTGTACTGGGTGGCCGTGGCGGTGGCCGCGCCGCCCGGGATCACGCGGCCCAGCGCGCCGCCGGCCAGCTGCGAGGTGGCCACCGCCGTCGTGTCGTGCGTCCCGATCGACAGGGCCTGCAGCTCCCACAGGCACCAGCACGAGGCGACTTCGGCCAGGACCATCACGGCCAGCCACCACGGCTTGAGGTCTCGGACCTGCGGCCAGGCGCCGAGGACGTCGGCGATCGCGGGCGCGACGCCGTAGAGGACCAGGGCGGTGAGGGCAAGCATCGCCGCGCGCCGGGCGAGGGGCGACATCGCCGTCCAACTTAGACGACGGTCCGGCGTGCGGACTTCTAGACCGCGATGGCCGACGTCCAGCCCGCGGCGCCCGGCAGACGCGGCTGCAGGAGGCACTCGAACGCGCCGCAGTCCACCCGGACCGGTGCGCCGGCGGCCAGGCCGAGCGGGGATGCCGCGGGCTCCGGGCGCAGGGGGTGGAGGCCCAGCTGGGCATGTCCGCGGCGAGACGCCGCGGCGCACAGCGCGCGCCCCGCATGCTCCTGGCTGAGGCGCCAGCCGGCGGCGACCAGCGCCGCGCCATGCCAGAGCTCCCACCGCCAGCGGCGCAGACCGACGCGGTTGGGCGCCAGCGGATGCAGCGCGTATGCGAACTCGGGGCCGTCGATCCTGGGCGGCACAGATTCCAAAGTAGCGCCCCCGCGGCCGATACAGGGGGAATGCCTGACCCCACCCCTCGGAACGCCGTCGCGCCGTTGCTGGCCCTCGCGGTCATCGGCCTGCTCGCCGTCGTGGCGACGCGGCACGCCTCCTCGGCGGCTTCGAGCGGGAGGGTGGTGGGTCACGTGTCGGCCGCCGAGCGGGCGGCGACGTTCACCTTCGACCCGGCCACGGCGCCCGCCGATCGCACGGCGGTGCTGACCGCGGTCGCCGACGCGCGGCCCGAGGCGCGGCGCCTGATCGCGGCCGTCGACGGGTTGGTGGACATCCAGATCGCCACGACCGCCGCGGGCGTTGTCGGCACGACGCAGCAGCGGGGTGACCGGTTCTCGATGGTCTTGAACCTCGGCGGCGTCTCGCGCCGGTACGGCCGGCGCGGGATCGATCGCCTGGTCCAGCACGAGCTCGGCCACGTCGTGGACTTCGCGCTCGTCCCGCCGGCCCTTCACCAGCAGCTGGACGCGGCCATCCCGCTCGGCTACGGCTGCGACCAGCAGATGATGGGCGGCTGCGCGAACACCCGCGAGCGCTTCGCCGAGAGCTTCGCCAAGTGGGCCTCGGGCGACATCGGCGTGGACTTGTACCTCGGCTACAAGGTGCCGCCGCCCGACGATCTGGCCAACTGGGGCGCGCCGCTGGTCGCTCTCGCCGGCTAGGAAGCCCTTCTAAGCCTGCTGGTTGGCCGCGGCCGGGGACTGCTGGGCGTCCTCGGACTTGCTGTCGGCGGCGCGCGGCGCCTTGCGGATGACCTTCTCGCACGAGCCGTTGGGGTTCTCGGCGGTGGCGTCGGTGATCACGTCGACGTCGTCGAGCATCGCGGTGTCGTCGCCCGGGCCGCAGGTGATCTTGTCGGCCTCGCCGTCGCGCGTGCGGAACGTGTCGTCGCCGTTGCCGCCGTCGAGCGTGTCGGCGGTCGTGTCGACCGCGCCGTTGGCGCCCGGGTGGACGTCGCCGCGGGCCAGCGCCCACAGCTGGTCGTTGCCGTCGCCGCCGGTGGACGTGTCCTGGCCGAGGTTGGCGTAGATCGTGTCGTTGCCCGCGCCGCCGTCCTGGACGTCGTCGCCGGTGCCGCCGGCCATGCGGTCGTTGCCGTTCTCGCCCGAGGATGTGTCGTTGCCGCTGCCGCCGAACACCAGGTCGCGCGAGTCGCCGCCCGTGAGGGTGTCGTTGCCGCTGCCGCCGAAGATGCGGTCGAAGGACGTCAGGTCGCCGGTGGCGTTCGCGTCGCCGGTGATCGTGTCGTCGCCGGCGCCGCCGCTGAGCCAGTCGTTGCCCTGGACGCCGGCGATCGTGTCGTTGCCGGCGTTGCCGAAGATGCGGTCGTTGCCTTCACCGCCGGTGAGCCGGTCGTCGCCGCTGCGGCCGAGGATGCGGTCGTTGCCCGCGTTGCCGTCGATCACGTCGGCCGCGTTCGTGCCGCGAAGGCGCTCGTTGCCGGGGCCGCCGGTGATCGTGGCCGCCAGCGCGCCCGAGGCGGGGACGATGGCGAGCGCGGCGGTGGCGCCGATGATGGACTTGCGCAGCTGCATGGACGTTCCTCCTGGAAGGTGGTGGTGGTGCCGGACAGGAGGGTCACCGCTTCCCAGGGGTTTCGGAGGAGGCTCTCATCGAGCTCTCACGCTCCGTGAGAGATTCGTGAGAGGGTGAGCGCCCGCGCGGGTGCGCCGGGAACCTGCGTCATCCTCATGCCCATGCGCCGTCGCCTCGCGTCCGTCCTCGCCCTAACCGTCCTCGCGGCGGCGGTCGCGCCCGCCGTGGCGGCGACCCGGCAGGGCACGTCGCGTGCCGACACGCTCACCGGCGGCCCCGGCGCAGACCGCCTCGACGGGCGCGGCGGGGACGACACGCTCAGCGGTCGCGGCGGCCCCGACCGCCTTGTCGGGGGTGCCGGCAACGACAAGCTCTTCGGGGACGCTGGCAACGACGTGC
>JAWVGD010000492.1:0-8027 GCA_033855515.1 Baekduia sp. | reverse complement strand
GCGCAGGGGCGGGCGAAGGGCTGGACGCTGGCGCGCGTGTCCAGGATGGCTGCGTCCCCGGTGAGGACCCACGCCATCTCGTGCGCCGCGTTATCGGCCACGGCGGGGAACGTGGTGCTCCAGGAGGACCAGCCCGGCGCGAACATCGTCGGCTGGCCCCGGTCCAGAGGGTTCGGATCGAAGTAGTTGAAGTCGCCGGCGGGAATCGACTCGTTGTTCTGACTGTGGTTGTTGGCGGCCAGCTGGACGGTCGAACGGCCGGCCGCCGCGTCGAAGGTCGTGCAGATCAGGCCGCCGGGCTTGACATCGAAGGTGCTCGCTCGCGCAGGCTGGACCGTCACGACGATCGTCGCGGCCAGGAGGGCAGGGACACAGCAACCCCACCGGCGCATCTTCTTCTGGTTCATCTTGCTTTCTCCATTGATCAGGTCGTGGCTAGGGAAGCCGCAGCCATCCGACGCCGGGGCGGCCGGGCCCGGGCGCAGGACCCGCCAAGCGGGCGGGGGAGACGGAGCAGGACATCGACTCGGTGAGGCCCGACTGCGGCGAGTAGATCCGACCCGGCGCGAAGTAGCGCGCCTCGGGGCCGTAGATCCGGCCCGGTGCGAAGTAGCGGGCGTCGGGCGCGAAGTAGCGGGCCTCGGGGGTGAAGTAGCGGCCCTCCGGGGAGAAGATCCGGTCGGCGTGGGTGGTGTTCGTGGTGGTGTTCATGGATCGGAACACTGCGGCTAAGGGCCATGGGCGCGCATCGGACAACCGCCCCGACCTCGTGGTCCGCACGCCCTATTCACCACCGGGTAAGGGTCCTAGGCCCGGTGGCGTAGGACCCCTGGGCCCACAGGGATAGGAGGGTCATGCCTCCCGTTCGACGCGGGTGCCCGATGCGCGGCCGCCGTCTCAGCGTCACCGTCAGCTCCATGCACACCGTGCTGCGTCATCCCCGCTTCGCCCGCCTGCTGGCCGCGCTCGCCATCTCCCAGGCCGGCGACTGGCTCTACAACCTCGCCCTTCTCGCCTACGTGAACCAGGAGACCCACTCGGCGACGTGGCTCGGCCTCACCACGGCCGCGCGCGTCGCGCCGATCGTCGTCGCGGGGCCGCTGGGCGGCGTCCTGGCCGATCGCGTCGACCGCCGCACCCTGATGATCGCGACCGACGTCGCGCGCGCCGTGCTGATGGGACTGCTCGCGCTCGTGGCGATCGCCGGCCTGCCCGTCGTGCTGGCGCCGGTGTTGGCCGCGCTGGCCACCCTGGCGGCCGTCCCGTACGCGCCGAGCGTCGCGGTGAGCACGCCGCAGCTCGTCGATGCCGATGATCTCCCGGCCGCCAACGCCGCGCGCGCCGCCATCGGGCCGACGTGCATCGTCGCGGGCCCCGCGCTCGGCGCGGTCCTTCTGCTCCTCGGCCCGCCGAGCCTGGCCTTCGCGCTCAACGGACTCACGTTCGCCGGCTCGGCGCTGTTGGTCGCGTCGATCCCCGCAGGCGCCGCGTTCCGCCCCGCGCCCCGAACCGACAGCAGCGCCAGCGGCGTCGCCGCCGGCCGCCCGACCGTCCTGGCCGACCTGCGCGCCGGTGCCCACGCTCTCCTGACGCGCCCAGACGCCTGCCGGCTCGTCGGCGCCGACGTCGCCTGCAGCGTCGTCTACGGCGCGCAGACCGTGCTGCTGCTCCTCGTCGCCGGCCGCCTGGGCCTCGGCGCCGACGGCTACGGCTACCTGCTCGGCGCCATGGGGCTGGGTGGCGTGATCGGCGCCACGGTCGCCGGGCGGCTGAACCGCGAGGGCAGGCAGTCCGCGGCGCTCGTCGGCGGGCTGGTGTGCGTCGCGGTCCCGCTCCCGCTCCTGGGCGTCGCGAATGGCCTCGGCCTGGCGCTCGCGCTCAGCTTCGTCAGCGGCTTCGGCGCGATCACCGTCGAGGTCCTCGTCGAGACGGGTCTGCAGCGGTCGCTGCCCGCGGACGTGCTCGGTCGCGCCTACGGCTTCGCCCTGCCCGCGGCGTTGAGCGGGATCGTCGCCGGCTCGCTGATCGCTCCGGTCCTCGTCGCGCTCGCCGGCCTCGGCGGCGCGCTGACGCTGCTGGGCGCGGCTGTCGCGCTCGTCGCCGTCGCCGCGGCCCGGGCGCCGCGAATCACCACCGTGCCGGCCGCCATGCCGGCGGCGGCGGCCTAGGAGCGTGGGTCCCCAACCCGCCGCGGGTTTCGCCCCCTGGGCGAACACCCGCAAGGGAACCTGGCCCCCTGGGCCAGCGTTCCCCCTAGTCGGCGGCGGCGCGGCCGGCGACGGCGTCGTCGTCGAGCAGGCCGAGCCGCTGCGCCATGCCCGCCGCCTCCACGCGTGAGCGCGCGTCGAGCTTGGCCAGGATGCGCGAGACGTGGACGCTGACGGTCTTCTGACTGATGAAGAGCGTCTCGCCGATCTCGCGGTTGGTCGACCCCGCAGCCGCCAGGCGCAGGACGTCGAGCTCCCGCGCGGTCAGGCCCACGCGCTCCGCAGCCGACGGCTCGCCGGTCGCCGCGCCGTCGGGCGGAGCCACCGCGTCACCGTCCTCGAGCGGGATCCGCGCCCGCCGCGCCAGCGCCTCGAGCTCCGCACGGAGCGGCCGAGCGCCCAGCGCGACCGAGACGGCGTGCGCCGCGGACAGGACCGCGGCGACGTCGCCGCGGGCGCCGCCGGCCGCGAGCGTCGCCTCGGCCTGACGCCAGCGCGCGTACGCCGCCTGGAACGGCACGCCGAACTCCTCCCACCGCGTTGCGAGGTCGGCCCACGCCTCCGGCGTCGCGACGCCGCGTGCACGCTGCTCGTCGGCCGCCGCGGTGGCGAGATGCAAGAGCGCCTCCGGCGGCGTGTCGGGGCTCGCCGGCCACTCGGCCTCCCGGACCAGTCGAGCTGCCCGCGCGATCGCCTCGGCCTCCGCCTGGGCGTCGCCGGTGGCCCGCGCCCGAGTCGCCAGGTCGGCTTCGGCCCTCGCCCCCACGGCCACGATCGGCCCGAGGTAGTAGGCGGCCATGGCGTCGTCCTCGTCGCCGCCCGCCAGCTGTTGCGCCACCACGGCGCGAACGTCGGCGGGACGACCGTCCCAGATCGCGGCCGCGGCCCGAGCGGCGGTGGCCGGCGCGGTCCACATCGACCCGACGGCCTGGCGCTGTGCGGCGTCGGCTTCGGCGACGAGCCGCTCCGCTTGCGTGCCGTCGCCGCGCAGCGCGTCGAGCTCGGCGCGCTCCACCAGTGCCGCGGCCCGGCCAACGCCGATGGCCTGCGGCGCCAGAAGGGCCTCGTCGAGCGCAGCCGAGGCCTCGTCCCAGCGTCCGAGACGCACCAGCCGGTGCGCCATCTCGGCGAGCAGCAACGGCAGTATGCCGCGCAGGCCTTCGAGGCGGGCCCTCGCCACGCCATCGCGGGCGACCGCCGCGGCTTCGGCGATGTGACCGCGCTGGTCGAGGATCTCGCCGAGGTTGACGTAGGCGCGCGTCATCTCCTCCAGATCACCGACCTCCTCGGCGATCTCGCGCGCGACGCGCATCGCGGCGATGCCCTCGTCATGGCGACCGATGATCGCCAGCGACGGGCCGATCGTGTTCAGGATCCGGCCCTCCTCGGCGCGGTTGCCCGCGGCGCGGGCGAGCACGAGCGCCTCCTCGCTGCGCTCGGCGGCCTCCACGCCGCGCCCCAACAACATCAACAGATGCGCCTGCGTGCCGAGGACCCGCGCGCGCTCGGCGGGCGGGGCGTCGGACGGCATCAGCGCGACGGCGATGCCCGACGCCTCCAGCGCGTCACGCGAGAGGCCGCCGGTCCAGAGATACCGGCTCAGGCGCTCGTGCAGCGCGGCGCCCGTCAGCGGGTCCCGCTCGACGTCGACGAGCGCCAGCGCGCGGCGCGTCAGCGCCGCCGCGCGATCCTGATCGCCCGACAGCTGCGCGGCGTCGGCGGCACGGCGCAGCAACTCGATGCGCGACGGGCCATCGGCGCGCCGCTCGGCGGGCACGGCGTCCCACAGCTCGGCGGCCCGCTCGAAGTGGGCGTTGGCCTCGGCGAAGGCGGCGACCCGCTCGGCCTCGGCGCCGGCCTGAGCCGAGGCCGTGAACGCCGCCGGCAGGTCGTGCGCGGCCGACCAGTGGAACGCCAGCTCGGCCGCCACGCCGCGGCCCGAGGCCGACAGCGCCGGGTCCTCGCTCAGCGCCCGGCCCAGCGCCGCGTGCAGCGGGCCGCGCTCGCCCGGGAGCAGGTCGTCGGCGATCGCCTCGCGCAGCAGCGCGTGGCGGAACATGTAGACGTCGCTCTCGGGCTCATGGACGAGGATGTGGTGCACGACGGCCTCGCGCAGCCCTACGACCAGCGCGTCGTCGGGCAGCTCGCTGGCGTGCCGCAGCAGCCCGTGGCGCATCCGCGGTCCGGCCGCGGCCGCGACGCGCAGCACGGCTTGGGTGTCACGCGTGAGCGACTCGATGCGCAGCATGAGCGTGTCGCGGACGTCCTCGGGCAGCCGCAGGTCCCCATGGCCGCCGCCGGCGGCGACGAGCTCCTCGGTGAAGAACGGGTTGCCCTCCGCCCGCGTGAACAGCTCCTCGACCAGCAGCGGCGACGGCCGCTCGTCCAGGATGCCCGTGAGCTGCGCGACGAGCTCGTCACGCGTGAAGCGGTCCAGCACGACGCGCGTGACCGCGGGCGCACGGTCGGCCTCAGCCAGGAACGGGCGCAGCGGGTGGCGGCGGTGCATCTCGTCGGTCCGGTAGGTCGCGACGACGACGAGGCGCTCGCTGCGGGCGTTGCGGATCAGGAACGTCAAGAAGTCGCGCGTCGAGCGGTCAGCCCAATGCATGTCCTCGACGACGAGCAGCAGCGGGCGCTCCCCGCCCAGGCCGCCGAGGAGTCCGAACAACAGCTCGAACATCCTCCCCTGGGCCAGCGGCGCCGCGGTGGAGACCTCGGCCTGGCCCTCGACCTGGGGCAGCAGCGCCGCGAGCCCACGGGCGTTGGCGCCCAGGACCGCCTCGAGCTCGTCGCCGCCCACGCCGCGCAGCGCGCCGACGAGCGGAGAGTAGGCGAGCTCGGCGTCACCGAGGTCAACGCAGTCGCCCGAGAGCACACGCGCGCCATCGGCCGCGCTGCGGCGCGCGATCTCCTGGACGAGCCGGCTCTTGCCGACGCCGGACTCGCCACCCACCAGGACGAACGCCGGCCGGCCGTCGGCGGCCCCGCGGACGGCGTCGCTCAGGTGCGCGAGCTCCCGTTCGCGGCCCACGAAGTCCGGACTGGCGACGCGGCTGGACACGCGCCCAGCATGGCATGTCACCGGGCACCGGTGAATCACCACACCTCGCCGGACTGCGCCGAGAGAGGCGAGCCCCTCAGGGCAGGTCGCACCGGACCTTCGGCCACACATCGCCGCACCGGCGCGCCATAGCGTTTGGGTCGACCGAAACGCCGCCTGCCGCAGCACCGCCGGCGTCGAGGTCAGCCCCGCCGGTCGACGTGCGTCGCCGGCGCCCCCGCACCGTCTCGTCCCGACGGCTGGGTCTCGCCTGGCCGTACACCACCCACGAGGGCCGTCAATGCACGAGCTTCGCCGATCCGCAACGACCATCGCCGGCATCAAGATCCCGGACAGCGGCCTCGCCGACGACGTCACGCAGTTCGTGCGTGATACCTCCACGCAGCTGCTCTACGACCACTCGCGCCGGGTGTTCCTCTGGGGTGCCCTCCAGGGCGCCGAGCGCGGGCTGCGCTTCGACCCCGAGCTGCTGTACGTGGGAGCGATGTTCCATGACATCGGGTTGATCGAGGGTCACCGCAGCGAGCACGAGCGCTTCGAGATCGACGGGGCCAACGCGGCGCGGCGGTTCTTGGAGCAGCACGGGGTTCCGGAGGCGGACGTCATGACCGTCTGGGAGGCGATCGCGCTGCACACGACCCCGGAGATCCCGAACTACAAGCAGGCCGAGGTGGCGCTGGTGACCGCCGGCGTGGAGTTCGACGTCCTCGGCATGCGGTTCGACACGCTCCCCGCGGCGGTCCGTGACGAGGTCGTCGCCGCCCATCCGCGCACGGGGTTCAAGGCGGGCATCGTCGACGCGTTCGCGGACGGCATGCGTGACAAGCCCGAGACGGCGTTCGGGACGATGAACACCGACATCCTCGAGGCCAAGGTCTCCGGCTACGTGAAGCCCAACTTCTGCGACTACATCGCCGGCTCGGGCTTTGCCGAGTGAGCTCGAGCGCCGGCGGCATCAGCCGTCGATCAGGTGATCGCGCATCGCGATTGCGCGGCACCGGACCCACATCCATGTTCAACCCACGCGACGACGCAAGCGTTCCCCCGAAGGCCAGGAGGCTGATCCCGTGACCGACCACAAGAAGCGTCCCCCGACCACCACCAACGACTCCGGTATCCCGGTACCCAGCGACGAGTTCTCGCTGACGGCGGGCCCGAACGGCCCGACGGTCCTGCACGACGGGCAGCTGCTCCAGAAGCTGCAGCACTTCAACCGCGAGCGCGTCCCCGAGCGCGTGGTTCACGCCAAGGGCAGCGGCGCACACGGCTTCTTCGAGGTGACCGAGGACGTCTCCCAGTGGACCAACGCCAGCTTCCTGTCGGAGGTCGGCAAGCGCACGCCGATGTTCGCGCGCTTCTCGCAGGTCGCGGGCGAGCTCGGCAGCGCCGACACGGTCCGCGACCCGCGCGGCTTCGCGCTGAAGTTCTACACCGACGAGGGCAACTACGACCTGGTCGGCAACAACACGCCGACGTTCTTCCTGCGCGACGCGATCAAGTTCGAGGACTTCATCCGCTCGCAGAAGCGGATGGCCGACACCGGGCTGCGGTCCAACGACATGCAGTGGGACTTCTGGACGCTGTCGCCGGAGAGCGCACACCAGGTGACGATCCTGATGTCCGACCGCGGCACCCCGCGCAGCTACCGCCGGATGAACGGCTACAGCAGCCACACCTACTCGTGGATGAACGCCGCGGGCGAGCGGTTCTGGGTCAAGTACCACTTCAAGACGGTCCAGGGCATCGAGAACTTCACGCTCGCCGAGGCCGACGCGATGGTGTCCGAGGACCCCGACTTCCTGCGTCGCGACCTGTGGGACGCGCTCGCCGCCGGTGACGCGGCCGAGTGGCGGCTCGAGATGCAGATCATGCCGTTCGAGGAAGCCGCGGACTACCGCTTCAACCCGTTCGACCTCACCAAGGTCTGGCCGCACGCCGACTACCCGCCGATCACGATCGGCAGGATGGTGCTCGACCGCAACCCGGAGAACCACTTCGCCGAGGTCGACCAATCAGGGTTCGCGCCGTCGCGGCTGGTGCCGGGCATCGGCCTGAGTCCGGACAAGATGCTGATGGGCCGGGTCTTCTCCTACCACGACACCCACCTGCATCGGATCGGCGCCAACTACGAGCAGCTGCCGATCAACGCGCCGCGGTGTCCCGTGCACTCCTACAACAAGGACGGCGCGATGACCTTCCGGCACAACGGATCCCAGCCCGTGTACTCCCCCAACTCCTACGGCGGGCCGGTGGCGGACCCGAGCAAGGAGCTGCCGACCTGGGCGGTCGAGGCGGGCGAGCTCGGCCGCTACGCCTATGAGAAGCACGCCGACGACGACGACTTCGTCCAGCCCCGGGCGCTGTACCGGGACGTCATGAGCGCAACCGACCGCGAGCACCTCGTCACGAACATCGTCGCGCACGCGAGCGCCGGCGTCTCAGGCCCGATCCAGCAGCGCGTGATCGGCTACTGGACCAACGTCGACCCCGAGCTCGGAGCGCGCGTCGCCACCGGCCTCGGGTACGAGCAGCAGGCGGCCACGGCCGCCTGAGATCCTTGGATCTCCGCGGCGGTGCTGCGCGCGCGCGCAGCTGGGGATAGCCGCCGCGGGATCCGGGTCGTCGGGCATATGCATCGCAAGGCAATATAGTTTTGCGATGTGACCTCCAAGACGGCATCCCGTGCAGAAGCAGTCGAGACGGTCGCCGGGCAGTTGCTGCCCCGCGCGTCGCTCATCGCGCGGCTCCTGCTGCGA
>JAWVGD010000491.1:0-7819 GCA_033855515.1 Baekduia sp. | reverse complement strand
TCGCCTCCGGCTCGAGCAGGCGATGGGCAACCTGATCGACAACGCGCTGCGCCACGGGGCCGGGACGATCCGGCTGCACGCGCAGCGGTCCGGCGAGGGGCTCGAGCTGCACGTCCTCGACGACGGGGAGGGCATGGCGCCGGCGTTCCTGCCGGTCGCGTTCGATCGCTTCAGCCGGGGCGACGTGAGCCGGAGCAGCGGCGGCTCCGGGTTGGGGCTGGCGATCGTGGAGGCCATCGCTCGCGCGCACGGTGGCGACGCGGGGGCCCGGAACCGTCCGGAGGGCGGTGCGGACGTGTGGCTCCGTCTGCCGCCCTCACGCGAGGGCGCGCGGTCCCCGGCGTAGCCGCCGGGGGACCGGCACCACCGCGCTGCTGATTACTTGGCGACCTGCGCGCCGCCGGCGTCCGGTGCGTCGACGTGGCCCGGGCCGTCGTTGGCGTCCGTGCCGGTGCCCTCGTTGGCGTCGGGCTTCTCGTTGGCGTCGGCGGCGTCCGGGGCGTCGGCCTTGTCCGCGGCGCCGGCCGCGTCCGGGGCGTCGGCCGGGTCGTTGGCGTCGGCCGTGTCGCCCGGCGTCGCGGTGTCCGCGGCGCTCGTGGTCGGGGCGGCGGTCGACGGAGCGGGCGGCGTGCTCGGGGTCGAGCTGCTGTTCTGCGCGACGGCGATGCCGCCGACGCCCAGCGCCGCGGTGAGGGCCGCCAGCGTGGCGGTCAGGGTCCTGCGGCGGAAATGCTCGAACATACGTTGTCCTCTGGGTCGGGTGTGGGGACGTCCCGCAAGGTGCCAGGGGACCATGAGATGGGTATGAGGCTCGGAGGGTCTTGCCGCGGCCCCTCAGCCGCCTGCGACGTCGCGCCGCAGGAAGCTCAGGTAGGCGGCCACCAGGCACGGGATCGCGTACAGCGCGCAGACCCACGCGGCACGGATCACGGGCGCCCAGTCGGCGGGCGTGCGCAAGAAGCCCTGCCAAGCGTTGAACTGCTCGGGAAGCAGATACGGCTGCAGCGCTCCGAGGCCCGGGACGATCGTGATGAGCTGCAGCAGCAGGCTGATCATCAACGCCCCGACGACCGCAGCCGCGGAGTTGTGGGTGATGGTGGACAGCAGCAGCGCGATCGACGCGATCGCAAACAGCGGAAGCAGGTAGACGAGGAGGCTCGCCCCGATGAGCAGGAGGGCGCGGCTGGCGCTGACGGTGGTCCCCGACAGCGTGACGAGCGGGTGGAACCCCGACGCGATGATGCCGCCGATCACGGCCGTCAGCCCCATGGTCGCCAGGGCCACGATCGCGTAGGTCATCGACGCGAGGACCTTGGCGGTGAAGATCCGCCCCCGGCCCGCCGAGCGCGTGAGGATGGTCTTCAGCGTGCCGTTGTGGTCCTCGGCCGCCACGATGTCGCCGGACACCAGCGCGGTGATGAGCGGAAACAGCCAGTACGACCCGAAGATCAGGATCACCGGCGGGATGGCGAGCCCGGACTGGCGGACGTAGCGGCCGAACGGCACGTCCTCGGGCTGGCCGGTCTGCAGGGCGAGCGCCACGACGAAGATGACCGGCACGAGCGCGGCCGCGGTGAGGCCGAGGTAGGTGCGCTTCTGGGCCACGAGCTTGCGCAGCTCCCAGGCGTACACGTTGCGCAGTGCCGGCATCAGGGCGTCTCCGTGACCGCGGCGACGTCGCCGCCGCCCGGCGTGGCGGGGCCGTCCTCGGTCAGGCGGAAGAAGAGGTCCTCCAGCGTGGCGGTGTGCGGAGCGAGGGCGCGGATCGCGAGGCCGGCCTCCACCAGCGCGATCGACAGCGCGGCCGCGGCCTCCTCGGTGGCCTCGAAGCGGATCTCCAGCGGCTCGGGCCGGATGCCGTCGATGCCGCGCTGTGCACGGCAGACCGCGACGGCGCGGGTGTCGTCGGTCGTGCGCAGGCGCCACTCGCCGCCGGCGGTGCGCTTCAGGTCCTCCAAGGCGCCCTCGAACACGATGCGGCCGGTGCGCACGATCGCCACGCGGTTGCACAGCTCCTCGACCTCGGCCAGCAAGTGGCTCGAGAGCAGGACGGTCGTGCCGGCGAGCGAGAGCCGGGCGACGAGCGCGCGCATGTCGCGCATGCCGGCGGGATCCAGGCCGGTGGCCGGCTCGTCGAGCAGCAGGAGCTTCGGGTCGCGGATCAGGGCGGCGGCGACGCCGAGGCGCTGGCGCATGCCGTGGGAGTAGCCGCCGACGCGGTGGCGCTGGCGGGCGGTGAGCTCGACGACATCGAGCGCCTCTTCGATCCGGCCCGCCGCCCCGTCGCCCCCGTCGAGGGCCGCGAGCAGCTCGAGGTTCTTGCGCCCGGACAAGTAGGGGTAGAAGCGCGGCGCCTCGACGAAGCCCGCCACCCCTTCCAGCGCCGCGGCGCCGGCCACCAACGGGTCGCGCCCGAACAGGCGCACCTCGCCCGCCGTCGGCCGGATCAGGCCGAGCAGCATCCGCAACACGGTGGTCTTGCCGGCCCCGTTGGGCCCGAGGTAGCCGTAGACGTCCCCGGCCTCGACGGTGAGGTCGACGTCGTCGACGGCGGTCACCTCGCCGTAGCGCTTGATCAGGCCGCGAGCCTCGACGGGCGGGGCGTCGGGCATTCCTACAGGGCCCTGGCCGCCGCCTCGGCCGCGGCCGGCGGGACCGAGCCGACGATCGTGTACTGGACGCCACCGCGCTCGAAGCGCACGAGCGTGCCCAGCGCGGTCGCGAGCTCCTGGCCGCTGGTGCCGCCGATCGACACCTTCGGGAGCGCGAGCTGCTGGTGGTCCGGCGACCCGGCCGTCGTGTCGGCGGGCTTGGCGGCCTGCTCGAGCACGGCGATCCCGCCGAGGCCGGCGCCGTAGGTCACCAGCGCGCCCTTCTCGCCGCCCACGTCCACGGCGCGGACGTCGTGGCGGGGCAGCCCGACCAGCGTGGCCGGTGCGCTCAGGGCGAACGGCAGCTGCGCGGCGACCTGCTGGGGATCGGCCGGGGCGTCCTTGGCCCCGGACGGGTCGGCGCCCGTCGTGGCGTGGTCCTTGGCGGCGCCGCCGAGGTCGATCGTCGTCACCTTCGCGCCGGTGGGCGGCGCGACGTCGAGGTCGGATGCGCTGACCGGACCGAAGGAGATGTTGGTGGCCTCGAGCTGCAGGACGGGGTCCGGGTTGCCGGCGGCGTAGACCGCCGCCCGCAGCGGCACGCCGTTGGCCGCGTCGAACGCGAGCTCGGCGGCGCCGACCAGGCCGCCGTCGTGCTTGGGCGAGATCCGCGTGGTGTAGACCGGCCGGCCGGCGATGTCGCCCGGGGTGGCGCCCGAGACGTCCGCGCTCTGCGCGAGCTGGTCGAGGAACTGCTGGATCTTGGCCATGCTCGGCACGCCGCCGTCGGTCTTGTTGGTGTCCTTGGTGCCGGTGTCCTGCGGCAGGACGATCCGGTACTCGGTGTTCGACGTGCCGTCGAAGACCGTGACGGTCTTGCCGTCGCTCAGCACCTGGGCATCGCCGGAGGTCGACTGCAGCTCCAGCCGCACGCGCCCGTCGTTCGATGCCCACAGCCGGCCGGTCGCGCCCGACAGCAGCGGGTTGGAGCCGTTGGGCAGGCTGGAGCTGTCGATCAGGTGGTTGGTGAAGGTGATGCGGGCGGTGACGCCCTGCACCGCGGGTCCGGACGCCGCGTCGTGCAGCGCCTGCGCGAGCGGCTTCGGCGGCGGGGTCGGACCACCGCCGCCCAGCGCGGCCATGGCCAGGGCGGTGCCGCCGGCGAGCATCGCGACGACGGCGGCCAGGAGGGCGATCAGACGGGAGGCGGGGAGGCGGCGGAGCATGGCGAGTCCTCGATCAACGGGGAGGGTGGACCTCAGGAACGGTAGGCGCCTTCTCTGACGCTTCTCTGACGATCGGCGAGCCGGGCGCGCCGGCGGGCAGGTCGAGCGTGAACGTGGCGCCGTGGACCTCGACGTCCCCGCCGTGGGCGCGGGCGGTGGCCCGGACGATGGCCAGGCCGAGGCCGGTGCCGTGCGGCGACCGCGTCGCGCCCCCGCGCCAGAAGCGCCCGAAGGCCGCCTCGACGTCGGCCGGCGCGATCCCGCTGCCCGCATCGGTCACCGCCAGCTGGGCGCGGTCGCCGAGCTGACGGACCGTGACGCGCACGGGCGGCGTGCCGTGCACCACCGCGTTGGCGACCAGGTTGTCCACGGCGCGGCGCAGTGCGTCGGAATCGCCGCGCACGGATACCGGTTCGGGCGCGTCGAGCGCGACGGGCACGTCAGCGCCGGCGACGACGGTCCGGGCGAGCTCGTCGAGGGCCACGACCTCGGTTGCGGGCTCCGCCTGGGTCTGGCGCTCGAGCGCCAGGAGATCATCGACCAGTCGTGCCAGCCGGCCGGCGCTCGTGCGGAGGTCGGCGATCGTCTCGTCGTCGGCTCCGTGGCGCGCGAGGTACTCGATGTTCCCGCGGAGCGCGGTCACCGGCGTCCGCAGCTCGTGGGAGGCGTCGGCGAGGAAGCGGCGCTCGGTGCTGCGCGCCTGCTCGAGCGCGGCGAGCATCGCGTTCAGGGTCTGGGTCAGCTCGCCGATCTCGGGGCCGCCGCCGGTGGCGGGCAGTCGCCTCGCCGGATCCCGGGTGCGCTCGATGTCGGTCGCCGCCGCCGACAGGCGCAGCAGCGGCGCCAGCCCGCGACCCGTGAGCGCGGCGGCGACCGCGGCGCCGAGCGCGGCGGCCATCAGCGCGCAGAGCAGGATGAGCGTGCGGACGCGGTCGGCGGTGCGGTTGATCTCGCGTTCGGTGGACGCGACGAGGACCGCGCCGCCGGCCGCCGCGCCCCCCGCGTCGGGCAACGGCGCGACGAACACGCGCAGCGGCTCGCCCGACAGGACGCCGTGCGTGAAGCCGGTGCGCCCCGATCGGATCGCCGCGTCGACCAGCGAGCCGGTGGGCAGGAGGCGCCCGCCCAGCGCGCCCGAGCGGGCGACGATCCGCCGGTGGCGGTCGAGCACCTCGACGAGGAGATCCTGACCTCCGCTCGGCGCGTCCAGCGCCGCTGGGCTCGTGAGCAGTGCCGGCGCCGAGGCGCTCAGCCGCGCCACGTCGCCGGCCCGGCCGCGGAGCCCGCGGTCCTGCGAGACCCGGAGCTCGTGGCGGACCAGCTGCTCGGCGGCGATCCCGAGGGCCGCGACGGCGACCAGCACGCCGACGGCGGCGGCGAGCGCGACGCGGAGGCGCAGCGGCAGGCGGTTCACGGCTCGAGGACGAACCCCACGCCGCGGACGGTCCGGATCAGCTGGGGGTCGCCGAGCTTGCGCCGCAGGCTCATGACGCAGCGGTCGACGACGTTGTCGACCGCCGCCCCCTCCCAGACCTCCTCGACGGCGTGCTGGCGGCTGACGACCGCGCGCGGGTGGCGGAGCAGGAGCGCCAGCAGGGCCGTCTCGCGCTCGGTCAGCGCGACCGGGCGGCTGTCGCGATGGGCCTCGTGGGCGTGGACGTCCAGCCGCAGCGATCCGGCGGCGAGCAAGCCGGCGCGCGGGCGGCCGCGCCGCTCGATGGCGGCCAGCCGCGCCAGCAGCTCCTCGACGGCGAAGGGCTTGAGGAGGTAGTCGTCGGCCCCGGCCTCGAGGCCGGCGACCCGGTCGGCCACCGCATCGCGCGCCGTGAGCAGCAGCACGGGGGCGGTGAACCCGGCGGCCCGCAGGCGCCGGCACACCGCCAGGCCATCCATGCCCGGCATGGCGACGTCGAGGACGACCGCGTCGGGGGCGCGCCGCTCGACCGCCGCCAGCGCCGCCCCGCCGTGCTCGGCGGCCTCGACCTCGTGGCCCTCCGCGGCGAGGGTCCGGACGAGCATGCGCAGCACCTCGGGGTCATCGTCGACCACCAGGATGTGCGTGCTCATCGGTCCAGAGTACGACCGCGCAGCGACGAGGAACGTCGCCGGCCGCAAGTGCCATCACGCCGGCGCCAGCTGCGGCAGCCCGAGCGCGCATGCTGTCGCGGTCGCCTCGGCGGCGAGGGCGTCGTCGGGCGCAAGGCGATGAAGGTGGCGCTGGCCGTGCAGCCGCCAGACCGTGCAGCCGAGCTCGGCGTCGCGGTCGATCGCCGCGCGCAGGTGCCGGATCGCCGCGTCGCGGCGGCCCAGGACCGCGGCCAGGCCGCCGAGGTGGCGGTCGACGGCGCCGTAGCTCGCCACCGCCCGGCCGGCGGTCGCAGGACGCCCCGCATACGGGACGAGCCGGTCGTAGACCAGCTCCGCGTGGGTCGGGTCGTCGAGCAGGACGATCGCCTCGGCGGCCTCGGCCTGCGCCGAGAGCCAGTTGGCGTCGAAGGCCAGCTCGCGCCGCGTCCAGTCGTCCAGGTGCCGGCGTGCCTCGTCGGCGCGGCCGAGGCCGGCGAGCGTCCAGGCCAGGTAGGACGCATAGGCCGCGCCGGCCGGCGAGTTCGCGAGCTTGTCCTGCAGGAACCCCATGTCGGTGCTGTGAAACGCGAGGCACTCCCGGCCTGCCAGCTCCTCGACCATCGCCGCGAACAGCTCGGCGTTGCGGTCGCCGGCGCGGGTGCCGCCTTCACGCGCCGCGGCCGTCAGGCGCGCGGCCTCCGCGAGGCGCCCCGCGAGCATCGCCGCGGTCGCCGCCCAGAGCGACGTGTACCACTGGAAGGACGGCAGCCGCAGCTCGTCGGCGAGCCGGGCGTGGCGCGCGATCTCCTCCCGGCAGCCGGGCATGTCGCCGCGCTCGAAGAGATCCGTCACGCGCCAGTTGCGCGCCTGCAGCTCGTGATGGGGCTCGCCCGCTTCGCGAGCCGCCGCCATCATCGCCCCGGCCGTGGCCAGCCGCTCGTCGATGCGGTCCGGACGCCACAAGGCGACGTGGCGGGCGTTGAGGGCTGAGGCGAGAGCGCCGGCGTCGCCGGCGGCCCGCGCGGTGGCGACCGCCATGCCGCTGAGCGACTCTGAACGGTGGCGGTCGGGTGCGTAGTAGAGCTCGACGGCCAGGCGCGACTGCACCCGGGATCGGAGGATCGCTGCGTCGCGGTCGAGCGCCTCGAGTGCCTCCTCGAGCCGGGCGATCGTCTCGGCGTCGAGGTCGACGATCGCGATGCCGAGGCCGGCGAAGCCCAGCGCCGCCTCCGCGAGCAGCGTCGGGTCGTTGCGCGAGCGGGCCAGCTGCGCCGCCGCCGAGAACGCCTCGCGGGCGCTCAGCGGCTCGCCCGCGCGCAGCAGCGCGTCCCCGCGCGCCAGCAGCACCGAGCCGGCCTCGTCTCCGGCATCGGCCAACTCGAGCGCTTCGAGCGCACGGTCGAAGCGCGCGGCCGCATCCTCGTAGGCCAAGCGGTCAAGCGCCCGGCCCCCGGCCCGGACGAGCAAGCCGGCGACCTCGCGCCCGTCCGCGGCGGAGGCGGCCCGGAAGCGGTGGGCGGCGATCTCCTCGAGATGGCGGCCTTCCCCCAAGAGGCCGAGGGCGTGGGCGGCGCGACGATGCAGCCGCACGCGGCGCAGCACGTTGAGCTCGTCGTAGACCGCCTCGCGCACCAGCGCGTGCGCGAACTCGAGCCGGCCGGCGGTCGCCGCGGGACGCAGCAGACGGGCGCCCACCACCTCGTCCAGCGCCGCCTCGGCCACGCCGGGCTCCAGCGCCGCGGTCGCGGTCAGCGCGCGCGGGTCGAGCTCCAGGCCCAGCACGGCGGCGGCGGCGAGCAGTGCGTGGGCCGCGTCGCCGAGGCGAGACAGCCGGACGCCGACGGCGTGGCGCACGCTTTCGGGTACCTCCGAGCTCGTCGCCAGCCCGCGCAGCACCTCCTCGACGAAGAAGGCGTTGCCGTCGGTGCGCGCGTG
>JAWVGD010000490.1:0-2850 GCA_033855515.1 Baekduia sp. | reverse complement strand
CACAAGTCGGTGGAGAACGCCGACTTCTACAACTCGTTCGAGAAGATCGTCCTCGGCACCGAGCGGCGCATCACGCTGAGCCAGGACGAGCGCGAGCGCACCGCCTACCACGAGGGCGGCCACGCGCTGCTGGGCATGCTCGAGCCGGGCGCCGACCCGGTGCGCAAGGTCTCGATCGTCCCGCGCGGCCGCGCGCTGGGCGTCACCTTCCAGTCGCCCGAGAGCGACCGCTACGGCTACGACACCGCCTACCTGCTGGGCCGCATCGTCGGCGCACTGGGCGGCCGCGCGGCGGAGGAGATCGTCTACGGGACGGTCACCACCGGCGCCGAGTCCGACCTCGAGCAGGTCACGCGCATCGCACGCCAGATGGTCGGCCGCTGGGGCATGTCGGACGCGATCGGCCTCGTGTCGGTCATCTCCGACGAACCGCAGTACCCGGGGATGGACCCCGCCTCGGAGTCGACGCGCGAGCTGATCGACACCGAGGTCCGGCGGATCGTGGACGAGTGCTACGTCCGCGCGGTCGACTCGCTGCGCGAGCACCGCGGCCAGCTGGAGACCCTCGCGCGCGAGCTGCTCGAGCGCGAGACGCTCGACGAGGCCGCCGCCTACGAGGCCGCCGGCTTCGAGCCCGGCCACGCGCCGGGCGACCGTCCGCCGCACGGGCTCCTCAAGGAGCCCTCGGTGACGCCGGCCGACCCCGCGGCCTAGCGCCAGCGCCACCCCGCAACTTCTTCCGGGCGCGGGCCGTTCTCCCAACACGGCCCGGGCGCACCGCAGTCCTCCCGATGAAGTGGCGCCCGGGCCGTTCCTGCCCCCATGCTCATCCGAGACGTCCTTCCACGGGCGGCGCGCGCCGCTGCCCTGCTGCTGGTCTGCGCCGCCGGCCTCGCGCCCGCCGCCCAGGCCGCCACCCGCGCGCCGATGTACTTCGACGCCGGGCACGCCGCCGTCGACGACACGACGCGCGACGCCACCCTGCGGCGCCTCGACGGGCTCGGGGTCCGCGCCCTGCGCATCACGCTCGTCTGGGGCGCGGTCGCGCCCGACGCCGCCGGCCCCAGCAGGCCCGCGTTCGACGCGACCGACCCCAACGCCTACAACTGGGGCGGCTACGGGCGGCTGATCGACGCGGCCCACGCCCGCGGCTGGTCGGTGCTGGTGACCTTCAGCGCCCCGGCGCCGCGCTGGGCCACCGCCGCCCACGCCGACCGCGTCACGCGTCCGAGCCCTGCGGAGTTCGGCGCGTTCGCCACAGCCGCCGGGCGCCGCTTCGGGGACGCCGTCGGCGCATGGGGCATGTGGAACGAGCCGAACCACCCGCGCTTCCTGCTGCCCCAGTACGTCCGCGGCAGGCCCGCCGCGGCCGCGCTGTACCGTGCGCTGCACGTCGCCGGCGTCCGCGGCCTGGAGGCCGCCGGGCAGACCGAGGACACCATGTTGGCCGGCGAGACCGCGCCGGGCGGCGACCGCAAGCGCGCAGTCCCGCCGCTGCAGTTCCTGCGCGGCGTGCTCTGCGCCGGCTGCCCGCGACTGCGGATCGACGGCTGGGCGCACCACCCCTACGCCAACCGGCTTGGCCCCTTCTACGTCCCGCCCGACCGCGACAACGTGACGATCGGCGTGCTCAAGCGCTTGGAGAACGCGCTCGACCGCGCCGGGCGGCGCGGGTTGCCGGTATGGGTCACCGAGTACGGCGTGCAGAGCGCCCCGGACACGCAGCTGGGTGTCCCGCTGGCCCAGCAGGCGGAGTTCCGCTCGATCTCCGAGCGCCTCCTGCGCGCCGACCCGCGCGTCGCGGCCGCGTCGCAGTACCTGCTGACCGACGACGTGGCGTTGTCGGGCTTCCAGTCAGGGCTGATCGGCGCGGGCGGCCGCGCGAAGCCGAGCCTGGACGAGTTCCGGACGCCGCTCACCGTCAGCCGCCAAGGCCGCACCGCGCTGCTGTGGGGGCTCGTCCGGCCGGCCGCGGGCGCGACCCGCGTGGAGGTGCTGGTGCGCGACCGCGCCGCCGCGCACTCCGCCGTGGCCACCACGCGGCCGACCGACGCCGCCGGGACGTGGACGGCGCGCCTGCCGTGGCGCGCCGGGCGCACGTGGCGCGTGCGCTGGACGGCACCCGACGGAGCGACCTTCTTGGGACCCCCCATCCGGGTGTACGGCTAACCGCCGCAAGGACACGGGTCCTCCCCAGCGAACAGAGACGTCGGATGCAGTTCGATATGCGTGAACCCAAGGTGACGCACCGCGTTACTGGGGTATCACGCCAACTGCCACATGCCCATCGAGATCCCGACCATGTACGCCACCGAAGTCCGCCAGCACCTGATGCTCCTTGGTGAGGAGCGCATCCTCGCCCAAGAGGCGGGGCTGGACCATGATCGCGCGTACATGGCCGATCTCGACGACGAGATCGCCACCTACCGGTCGGCGTACGTCGGCGCCGTCGTCACCGAGATCGCGATGCTGCGCGCGCGGATCGACGGCCCCAACCAGGGCTGAGCGGCCCACGGCCACGCCGGCCGGCCGGCCGGCCGCCCTCCCGGAGCCGCCCCGAACGAGCGGCCATCTCGAACGGTGAGCGCCCACACACCTGCGGATGCCGGGATCCGGTGTCGCGCACGGAACGCTCTTCGTCGCGGCGGCGGCCCGCTCAGCCGGCCGGCGCCGCCTCGTCGCGCCACACCCTGAGCGCCAGCGCCAGCTCGAAGCGCGCCTCGGGGTCGTCCAGGCGCTCGCCGAACAGGTCGCGCAGCTGGGCCATCCGGTAGCGGACCGTCTGCGGGTGGACGCCCAGGCGCTCGGCCACGCGGGAGACCTGCCCCGGCTCGTCCAGCCACGCTCGCA
>JAWVGD010000489.1:0-5838 GCA_033855515.1 Baekduia sp. | reverse complement strand
TGGGCGCGGACGGGATCGTCGCCGTGCGGCTCGACGTCAGCCGCCGCGAGTGGGGCAACGACCTGGCCGAGTTCGTCGCGATCGGCACCGCGGTCCGCCACCGGGAGGGCGAGCTGCACCGCGCGCCCAGCGGCCGCCCGTTCACCAGCGACCTGTCGGGCCAGGACTTCTACACGTTGCTCTCGGCCGGCTACCGGCCGGTGTCGATGGTGATGGGCACGTGCGTCTACCACGTCGCCCACCAGGGGCTGGGCAGCTGGATGAAGCGGGTCGGGCGCAACGTCGAGATGCCGAACTTCACGCAGGCGCTGTACGACGCCCGCGAGCTGGCGATGGAGCGGATGCAGTCCGAGGCCGAGGCCGCCGAGGCCGAGGGCATCGTCGGCGTGCAGCTCGTCGAGGGCAACCACGGATGGAGCTCGCACGTGCTCGAGTACTTCGCCGTCGGGACCGCGGTCGTGCCGACCTCCGAGACGCATGAGATCCCGCCGCCGTCACTCGTGCTGAACCTCAACGACCAGCGCCAGAGCGGGTTCCGCGGCTTCTGAGCGATCGCCGGGCCGGCACCGCCTGTGGGCCGTGCCGCGGGGCCTCGAACGTCCGCGGCCAAACGGTTGACGCGCGGTCACAGCATCAAACGCGACGCGCCGGCCCTGGACCCGGACCGGCGCGTGGTCTTGCGGTTGGTGGCGTGCGCGTCAGCTCGCCGGCGTGACGAGCTGCGTGGTCGGCTCCTCGGTGTCGGCGGGGATCCGGAGCTTGCCCCCGCGGGCCGACTTCGGGCAGCCGCGCGGCCGGCCGAGGTCGAACGGCCCGGCGATGTACTGCGTGGCCTTGCCGCTGGTGACGCTCGCGTAGGTCACCATCAACAGCGGATCCACGCGCGGCTCGGCGCACACGTCGCCGTCGATCGTGAACGTGCTGCTCGTCGTCTCCCAGTTGCCGCCGTAGGTGCCGGTGCAGTTGACGCCCCAGCCCGGCTGCTCACCGTTGCAGGAGAACGCGTCGGTCGGCACGACCTCCTTGGTCTTGGCGTCGAGGGCGAAGACCTCGGTCTCGAAGCCGGTCGCCGCCTTGTCGGGCAGCACCGAGTACCCGGTGATGGCCTGCGAGCAGGCGAACGAGTACTCCACGACGCCCGTGGTCGGGTCGGCCGGATCGGGCTTGCCCTTCGTGGTGTGCCCCTTGCACAACGTGTTGCTCGGATTCTGGTCTGCAACCGCGACCGCAGTCGGGGATGAGTGGTGCAGCAGGACCGCGGAGACGGTCAGCGCGGCGAGCACCGCCAGCGTGATGCCCAGACGCGACCGTAGGCGCGTGACGGCGACGTTCAACTTTCAGACCTCCATGTACTGGGTGGCGGCGCTCCGTCGGGAGCAACCGGGATACCGCGGCATCCTCAGGCTCAGGAGGTGTCCGCGGTGTGACCGCGAGGTTGCGCGGCCGTGAACGATTGGTGAACGGCGATCAGGAGCCGCCGCCGGCGGCCGGCGACCAGGCGCCGAAGACCTTGCGGCCGAACGGCTTCAAGGTGGTGTCCTTGGCGTAGCCGAGCGGCTCGAGGCCGAAGAGCTTCTCGATCGACGCCAGCAGCGAGAACGGGTCGTGCGGTGTCTCGATCGTCGCGCCGGGCGTGACGAACGGTGAGAGCAGCAGCGCGCCGACGCGGCCGCCGCCCGCCTCCGCGTCGTCGGGCGCGCCGGCGTCGAAGGTCACGACGACCAGCCCGCCGTCGGCGTAGGCCTTGGAGGCCAGCAGCGGGTCCAGGGTCGCCTTCAGCCACGCGTCGGCGTCGGCGAGCGACGTCGACCCGTCGTGGGCCGGCCCGGGCAGGATGTAGGAGAACGTCGGCGCCGAGTCCGTGTCGGCCGCGTCGGCGGCGAGCTGGTCGGGGGTGCCGATCAGGCTTCCGCACTCCGACGCGCCGGTGATGGAGCCGAAGCGCAGGAACGGGTTGCGCGGCTGCTGGTCGGGCGGCCGCGTGCAGGGGTTGGCGCCGGGCGCGAGGCCGTCGGCGGCACCCTCGACGTAGGCCTTCCACGACCGACCCGCGTCGGTGAGCTGGTCGGCCAGCGTCTTGTCGGCGGCGCCGAACGGGCCGACGGCGTCCTTCTGGCCGCCGAGGAGGGCCACGCCGCCGGCCGAGGGATCGTGCCCGGCTGCGTGGTACCACGGCAGCAGCGCGCCCTTGGCGCGAAGCTCACTGGCGAGGTAGGGCGCGGGGGAGGCCGGACCGAAGGTCTCGGTGGAGGAGTGGCCGGTGAGGGCCACGACCCAGACGTGCTTGACGGGCGGCAGCGTGGCCGCGGGCGTCGCGGTGGTGGTGTCCGTCGTGCCGGAGTCGGGGGTGGTGGTGCTGCCCGCGTCGCCGGTGCCGGCGCTCGACGGGGGCGGGGTGGGCGACGAGGTGTCGGCCGGTGGCGAGGTGACGGCCGGCGACGAGGTGTCGGAGCTGCCGGGGCTCGTGCCGGCGCTCGTGTCGCCGAGGCCGCCGGGGTCGATGGCCGGCGGCTGCGGCGTCGTCGTCGCCGGGGCGGGCAGCACCGCGGCGGCCGTTGCCGGTGCGGCGGCCAGGATCGTGAGGTTGCGCCGCTGCGCGCCGGCGTCCGCGGTCGTGGCCCCCGGCCCGGCCGCGCGGCCGACGACGGTCCCGAAGGCGAGCACGCCCAGCACCAGCGCCGCCGCGACCCGGGGCGACGGCAGCCCTGCGCCGCCGGCCCGGAGCCGCGGGCCGGCCACGCCGATCGCGCCGGGGAGGCCCGGGCCGCCGGGCGCGCTGCGCATCGTCATGGACTTCCAGTCCAGCCGTGGCGCGCCGTGGCGCGCGCCGCACTCCAGGCAGTAGCGCTGATCGGCGGCGAGCAGGGCTCCGCAGGTGCGGCAGGTCTCGGACATCGAGCGTCGCAGTCTGGCCTTCGCGCGCGAGGCCCATGTGAACGCCTGGTGACCACTCGGGAGGTCCGAGCGGCGTTCACAGCTCGTTCACGGGAAAGGCACCAGCGCTTCACAAGGCTCGCCGCCCCGCCGGTCAGTCTGCCGTTCCGCATCCCGCCCGGAGGAGCGCGTCCAGCTCGGACCGCTTCGGCCCTCGGGCACCATCCATCCGAAAAGGAGTTCCCGAACATGACGACCCGCCTCCGCCGCCTCGGCGTATGCGCGGCTGCGGTCGGCGTCTTCGCCGCCGTCGTCCCCGGCACGGCCTCGGCCACGCCCGTGATCACGATGAGCGGCTCGACGTCGGTCGCCCCGCTCGCCACGCTCCTGGCCAAGGCCTACGTGAAGGCGCACCCCGGCAAGGTGAAGTTCAAGCTGGCGCAGGGCGGGTCCGACGTGGGCGTCGCCGACGTGGCCGCCGGCCGCGTCACCATCGGCAACTCCTCGCGTGATCCCAAGTCCAGCGATCCGGGCGGCATCTTCTTCAACAAGATCGCCCGCGACGCGATCTGCCTGGTGACCAACCCGGGCAACCCGGTCGCGAACCTCTCGCAGGAGACGATCCAGGCGATCTTCTCCGGCAGCATCCGCGACTGGAGCCAGGTCCCCGGCGCCGGCATCACCGGCACGATCGACATCGTCGGGCGCACCGCCGCGTCGGGCACCCAGGACGCGTTCCAGAAGATCTTCATGGGGTCGCAGACGGTCACGTCCTCGATCGCCGCGAAGGCCTCCAACGGGCTCGTCCAGCAGGCCGTGCAGACCGACAAGAACGCCATCGGCTACGTGTCGCTGGACTTCACCAGCGGCGTCAGTTCGGCGGGCTACAACGGCGTCGCCTGCAATTTGCGCAACGCCAAGTCCGGCGAGTACGGCGGCGTGCGCAACTTCTGGATGGTCACGCGTGGCCGGGCCACGGGCGTCGTCCAGAACTTCATCGCGTGGATCCAGAACAGCTCGAAGGCCCAGGCGATCGTGGGCACGCACTGGGTGCCGCTGAAGTAATGCTCGACCGGCTGCGACAGCCGTGGCCCGACCAGCGCGCCGAGCGGATGCTCGGCGCGCTGGCGTGCGCCGTGCTGCTCATCATCGTGCTGATGGTCGTCTTCGTCGCCAAGGAGGCGTGGCCGACGTTCCAGCACAACGGGCTCAAGTGGCTCGGTCCCGGCGGCAACGTCGATCAGCAGATCGGCACGATGGTCAACGGCGGCAAGGACTACCACCTGCGGGCCTGGCCGCTGGTCTGGGGCACCGTCCTCACGACCGGCCTGGCCGTCGTCTTCGGGCTCGCCTTCGCGATCCTGGCGTCGATCTTCATCGTGGAGTTCGCGCCGGACCGGCTGCGCGCGGTCATCGTCCCCGTGGTGCGGCTGCTGGCCGCCGTGCCGTCGGTCATCTTCGGACTCATCGGCATCCTGGTCCTGGTCCCGTTCGTGGGCAACCACGTCGTCACCGCGGGCCAGAAGAAGTCGGTGGAGTTCGTGGTCCAGCTCAGTGGCGCGAGCCTGCTCGTCGCCGTCGTGATCCTCACCATCATGATCGTCCCGATCATGATCGCGATCATCGTCGACGCCCTCTACGCCGTCCCGCGCGGCTGGAAGGAAGGGGCGGTCGCCCTCGGCGTCAACCGCTGGCGCGCGATGTGGACCGTGAGCGTCCGTGCGGCGCGGCCCGCGATCATCGCGGCCGCGGTGCTCGCCACCGCGCGCGCACTCGGCGAGGCCATCATGTTGTCGATGGTGTCGGGGTCGGTCGGCTTTGCGCCCAACCCGTTCGACGGGCCGTTGTTCCTCCTGGAGCCGTTGCGCCCGCTCGCGTCCACGATCGTCGAGGACGCCGAGTCGCTGCAGGCGCCCGCCGTGCGCTCCAGCGTCTACGCCTTCGCCTTGTTGTTGTTGTTCTCCAGCCTGTTCCTGTCCCTGGCCGGCTTCCTGGCCAAGCAGCCGATGAAGAAGTACGGGGCACGCATCTGATGGCCGTCTCTCCTCCGCGCACCCTCGACGACCTGCCCCACGGCGGGTTCGGGGTCGACGCCGGCCGCCGCTCGGGCGGCGCTCCGGGCGGCGGCAAGCCGCGCAAGAAGCACGAGTCGATCTCGACGTGGCGCTGGGGTGACCGCATCGCCTTCGCGATGTGCTGGGCGGCCGGCATCTCGCTCTGCGTCATCGCCGCGCTGATCATGGGGTACATGGCGGTGCGCGGCGTGCAGTACCTCAAGCCGAGCCTGCTCTGGTCGCACCCCAGCGGCGAGGTCGACCAGTCGAAGTCGGGCGGCTTCCTGGACCCGATCGTCGGCACGATCCTGCTGACGGTCATCGGGATCGGCATCGCGACGCCGATCGCCGTCGCCACCGCCGTGTGGGTCGTCGAGTACGGTCGGCCGAGCTGGCTGGCGCGCGCGGTCGAGTCCGGCATCGAGGTCGTGGCCGGCACGCCGGACATCGTCCTGGCGATCTTCGGCCTGGCCCTCTTCCAGAACGGGCTCTTCGGCTGGATGTCGTTCACCGCGGAAGGCGGCGCGGTCTTCGGCCGGTCGTTCCTGACCGCGGGAGCGATGATGTCGCTCATCGCGCTGCCGATGGTCTACGGCGCCACGCGCGAGGGGCTGCAGGCGATCCCGCGCCACGTGCGCGAGGCCTCCTACGGCCTGGGCAAGACGCGGATCGCGACGATCCGCCGCGTGCTGCTGCCCGCCGTGCGGCCGAACATCTCGACCGGCGCCGCGCTGGGGATGGGGCGCATCGCCGGGGACACGGCGATCGTGGTGGTCCTGCTCGGGGCGACGCTGCGTCTGGAGGCCGAGGGCTCGATCCCCGGCGTCGACATCCTCAAGGGCACCGGCTCGACGCTCACCAGTTACGTCTACAACAACTCGCCGGCGGGCGAGGGCAACGCGCCGCAGAA
>JAWVGD010000488.1:0-11008 GCA_033855515.1 Baekduia sp. | reverse complement strand
ACGTCGGGATGGGCGGCGCCGACGGCGGCGACGCCCTCCGGCGCGGCGACGAGGCACACCAGGCGCAGGTCGACCGCCCCCGCGGCGCGCATGCGCGAGAGCGCCGCGACGGCGCTGCCGCCGGTGGCGAGCATCGGGTCGACCACGAAGACCGTCGACTGCTGGACGCCCTCGGGCAGCGACTCGTAGTAGTCCTCGGGCTGCAGCGTCTGCTCGTTGCGGCGCATCCCGAGATGGCCGATCGCCGCGTCGGGGATGAAGCGCAGGAAGCCGTCCACCATGCCCAGGCCGGCGCGGAGGACGGCGATGACCATCACGGGTGCCGGGCGGCTGCCGGTCGTGCGCTCCATCGGCGTCTGGACGTCGACCTCGTGGGTCGGCAGGTCGCGCAGCGCCTCGTAGGCCAGCATCGACGAGGCATCGGCGAGGGCCGTGCGAAACGCGGCGCGGGTGGTCCCGGCGGCACGCAGTTCGGTGACGGCCCGTGCCATCACGGGGTGGTCGACGACGCGAAGGCCTTCCATGACGCGCTGACAGTAGTCCATGGGGGAGGTTGGGAGCGCGTCCTAGTAGCTTGGCTCGCCGATGGCTCCTTCCCGCAACGTCGAGCTGAAGGCTCGCGATCCCCATCCCGGGCAGACGCTCGCCGCCGCGCTCGCGCACGGCGCCGACGACCAGGGCGTGCTGCACCAGCGCGACACGTACTTCGCCGCCCGCGAGAGCCGTCTCAAGCTCCGCGAGGAGGACGGCCACGCGCAGCTCATCGCCTACGCCCGCGCCGACGAGGCGACCGCCCGTACGAGCGCGTACCACCTGATCGACGTGCCGGACCCCGCGGCGCTGCGCGCCGCCCTGGACGCCGCGCTGGGCACCGTGGTCGTCGTCGACAAGCAGCGCCGGCTGCTTCTGCACGACGGCGTGCGCATCCACCTCGACACCGTCGAGGGGCTCGGGTCCTGGATCGAGCTCGAGGCCGTGGCCGCGCCCGAGTCGGACCTGAGCGCCGAGCACGCGAAGGTCGCTGCGCTGCGCACCGTGCTCGGCATGGCCGACGAGCACGTGGTCGCGCGCGGGTACGCGGCGCTGCTGCTGGAGTCCGGCGCCGCGACGCCGCGGATGGTCGAGCTGGCGCGCGTCGCGATGGATCGCGCCTACGTGCCCTACTCCGACTTCCACGTCGGCGTCGCGCTGCGCGACGAGGCCGGCGCGCTGCACGCCGGCGCCAACGTCGAGAACGGTGCCTACCCGCAGGGCCAGTGCGCGGAGGCCTCGGCCATCGGCGCGCTCGTGTCGGCGGGCGGCACCGCGATCCGGGAGGTGGCCGTCATGGCCGACACCGAGCTCATCGTCCCCTGTGGCGGCTGCCGCCAGCGCCTGTCGGAGTTCGCCGGGCCTGACGTGCCCGTCCACCTGTGCGGCCCCGAGGGGGTGCGGCGGACGGTCACGCTGGCCGAGCTGCTGCCGTTGGCCTTCGACCTCGAGGAGGCGCGGGGATGACCGCGGCCGCTACGAGCTCCGCGGCCGACGTCGTCCGCGAGCGCGCGGCCGCCGCCGGCGCCCCGGCGATCACGCCGCGCCTCGGCCTCGTGCTGGGCTCCGGCCTCGGCGGTCTGGCCGATGCGGTCCAGGACGCCGTCGCGATCCCGTACGCCGAGCTGCCGGGCTTCCCCGTCGGCTCGGTCGCCGGCCACGCCGGCCGCCTCGTGCTGGGCACGCTGGCCGGCACGCCGGTCGTCGTCCTTCAGGGCCGCGCGCATCTCTACGAGGGCGTTCCGGCCTCCGACCTGGCGGTCCCGGTGCGGACCGTGCGAGCGCTCGGCGCCGAGGCGCTGCTGCTCACCAACGCCGCCGGCTCACTGCGCGCCGAGGTCGGCCCGGGGTGTCTCATGGCGCTGACCGACCACATCAACCTGATGGGCGCCAACCCGCTGGCGGGGCCCAACGACGACGAGCTCGGACCGCGCTTCGTCGGCCTCGGCGACGCCTACGACGTGGACCTCCGCGGGCGCCTGCGGGACGCGGCGCACGCCGAGGCCGTCGAGCTGCACGAGGGCGTGTACCTCGCGGTCTCGGGCCCGTCGTTCGAGACGCCCGCCGAGATCCGCGCGTTCAAGATCCTCGGCGCCGACGCGGTGGGCATGTCGACCGTCCCGGAGGTCATCGTGGCGCGCCACTGCGGCCTGCGTGTCGCCGCCGTCTCGGCCATCACCAACCTCGCGGAAGGCCTCGGCGACGAGGTCCTCACCCACGAGCACACGCTCGCCAGCGCCGCGGTCGCCGCGCGCGACCTCGAGCGCGTGCTCACCCGCTTCGTCTCCGAGTTCTGAAACCGAGCCCTCGCATGCCTGACCACCTCATCCCCCTGATCGACCTCACGAGCCTCAACGACGACGACACGCCCGAGATCGTGCGCGACCTCTGTGAGCGGGCGCAGACGCCGCGCGGCCCGGTGGCCGCCGTCTGCATCCACCCACCGTTCGTCGCGGTCGCCGCCGAGGCGCTCGCCGGCTCGCCGGTGAAGGTCGCGACGGTCTCCGACTTCCCCGCGGGGTCCGGCGGCGTGTCCGAGGCGGTGGCCCAGACGCGCGCCTCGATCGCCGCGGGCGCCGAGGAGGTCGACGTCGTCGCGCCGTGGCAGGCGTTCGTCGCCGGCGACCCCGAGGCCCTGACCCGGGTGGTCGCCGCCTGCGCGGAGGCCGCCCGCGGCAAGGTCCTCAAGGTCATCCTGGAGACGGGCGCGCATCCCGACACCGACGTCACGCGCCGGATGGCCGATGCCGCGCTGAAGTCGGGCGCGGGCTTCCTGAAGACCTCGACGGGCAAGGTCGGCCAGGGCGCCACGCCCGCCGCGGCGCGGGTGCTGCTCGAAGCCGTGCGCGACCACGGCAGCGGCGGCGTGAAGATCTCCGGAGGGGTGAGCACGCGCGCCGAGGCCGACGCCTACATCTCGCTCGCCGAGGGGATCCTGGGTGCGTCCTGGGTCACGCCGGCGAACTTCCGCATCGGCGCCTCGGTGCTGGACGACCTGCTCGAGCCGGACGACGCTGCGTGATCCGGCCCACGAAGGAGCTGCTGCGCGACAAGCGCGACGGCCGGGCGCTGACACGCGAGGAGCTGACCGCGATCGCCTCGGGGATCGGCGACGGGACGCTCAGCGACGCGCAGGTCGCGGCCTTCGCGATGGCCGTGTTCTTCCGCGGCCTGGACGCCGAGGAGCTGCCCGCCTTCACGCTCGGGATGCGCGACTCCGGCACCGTCCTGGACTGGTCAGACATCGACAAGCCGGTGCTCGACAAGCACTCCACCGGCGGCGTCGGCGACAAGGTGTCGCTCATCCTGGCGCCGCTGATCGCCGCGTGTGGCGGCGCGACGCCGATGATCTCCGGGCGCGGCCTGGGCCACACCGGCGGGACGCTCGACAAGCTCGAGGCGATCCCGGGCTACAACGCGACGCCGGACGCGGGGCTCATGGGACGGGTCGTGCGCCAGGTCGGCTGCGTGATCGGCGGCCAGACCGACGACCTCGCGCCTGCGGACCGCAAGCTGTACGGCATCCGCGACGCGACCGGCAGCGTCGAGGCGATCCCGCTCATCGTCTCCTCGATCCTGTCCAAGAAGCTCGCGGCCGGCCTCGGCGGGCTGGTCATGGACGTCAAGCACGGCAACGGCGCGTTCATGAGCGAGCTGGACGACGCGCGCGCGCTCGCACGAGCGCTGGTGGACGTCGCGGTCGCCGCCGGGCTGCCGACCGTCGCGCTGCTCACCGACATGGATCAGGTGCTGGGCGCGACGGCGGGCAACGCCCTGGAGGTCCGCGAGGCGATCGCGGTCCTGCGCGGCGACGCCGGCGCCGACCCGCGGCTGGTCGAGGTCACGCTCGAGCTGACCCGCGCGCTCCTGGAGCTCGGCGGCCTCGGCGACGCCGACCCGGCCGCGGCGCTGGCCGGCGGGGCGGCGGCCGAGCGCTTCGGCGCGATGGTCGCCGCGCTGGGCGGCCCGAGCGACCTGATCGACGACCCCGGCGCGCACCTGCCGCGCGCGCCGGTCGTCCGCGAGGTCTTCCCGGAGCGGGAGGGCGTCGTCGTCGCGCACGACACGCGCGGGCTGGGCCTCGCCGTGATGCAGCTCGGCGGTGGCCGCGCGGTGGAGAGCGACGTCATCGACCCCGCCGCCGGCCTGGACGCGGTGGCGGCGCCGGGTGCCTCGGTCGCACCGGGCGGCCGGCCGCTGGCGGTCGTCCACGCGCGCACCGAGGACGCGGCCGACGCCGCGGCGGCGGCGGTGCTCACCCTGATCACGGTCGGGGACACCGCCCCGCCGGCCACCCCCGTCGTCACCGAGGTGCTCCGATGAACCCCGAGATCCTGGCCGTCCCGAAGGCCGAGCTGCACGTCCACCTGGAGGGCACGGCCACGCCGGGCCTCATCGGGCGCCTGGCGCAGCGCAACGGCCTGCCCCTGCCCGACGGGCTGCTCGCCGACGAGCACACCTTCGCGTGGGCGGACTTCCTGGACTTCCTGCGCGCCTACGACGACGCCGCCGCAGCGATCCGCACCGCGCAGGACTACCGCGACGTGACCTACGAGTACCTCGCTTCGTGCGCGGCCGAGGGCGCGGTCTACGTCGAGCTGATCGCCTCGCTGGACCACGGCAAGAAGGTCGGGCTCGACGACCGCGAGCATCTCGACGGCATCGCCCAGGGCATCGACGACGCGCGGGCCGAGCACGGGATCGTCGGGCGGATCATCTCCTCGGCGGTCCGCAACTTCGGCGTGGAGGACTGCGAGGACGTCGCCCGGCGCACCGTCGCGCTGGACCATCCCTACGTCGTGGGCTTCAACATGGCCGGCGACGAGGCGAACTTCCCGGCCGCCGACTACACCCGCACCTTCCAGATCGTCGCCGACGCGGGCCTCGGCTGCTCGGTCCACGCGGGCGAGCACGCCGGCCCGGAGTCCGTGCGCGCCGCTCTGGCGCTCCCGGGCGTGGTGCGGATCTCGCACGGCGTGCGCGCGGTCGAGGACCCGGCGCTGGTGGCCGAGCTGGCCGAGCGCGGCATCGTCCTGGAGGTCTGCCCGACGTCGAACGTCGTGCTCGGCGTCTTCCCGTCCTACGACGACCACCCGCTGCCGGTCCTGCGCGCCGCCGGCGTTCCCGTGACGCTCGGCTCCGACGACCCGCCGTACTTCGGCACGACCATCGGGCGCGAATACGAGATCGCCCACGAGTTCCTCGGCTGCTCCGTGCAAGACTTGCAGGAGATCACCGAAACAGCGCTGAATGCGGCCTTTCTTGATGTTGACGATGTGGTCAACCTCCGTGACCACCGATCGGACCTGTAGCTTTGCGCCGCGGCCAAGGGTCGGCCGCGCTGTCCCTCAGCAGTCCTGTTCAATCCCAGAGGGAGTTCTCTCGCAAGTGCGCGCACGTTCCACTCGCCGGGCCTTCGCCGCCATCGGCGTCGCAGGCATCCTCGTCGCAGCCGCAGGCTGTGGCTCGAACAACAAGTCGTCCACCTCGTCCTCGGGCGGCAGCACCACGGCCGCGGCCGCTCCGGCCGCCGGCAAGAAGATCAAGGTCGGCCTCGTCACCGACATCGGCGGCCTCAACGACCGCTCGTTCAACTCCCTGGCCAATCAGGGCCTCGAGCAGTCCAAGTCGCAGCTCGGGATCACCGGTCGCGTCCTGACCTCGAAGTCCAACGCGGACTACGTCCCCAACCTGTCGACGCTGGCCCAGCAGAAGTACGACCTCGTCGTCGGCGTCGGGTTCCTGATGGCCGACGCCATCGACACCGTCGCCAAGAAGTTCCCGAACACGAAGTTCGCGATCATCGACGTCGACGCGACCGGCCTGAAGGGCAAGCCCACGAACGTCGAGGGCCTGCTGTTCAAGGAGCAGGAGTCCGGCTACCTGGCGGGCACCCTCGCCGGCCTGTACGCCAAGGACAACAACATCACGACGATCTCGAGCGTCGGCGGCCAGAAGATCCCGCCGGTCGATCACTACATCGCCGGGTACGAGGCGGGCGCCAAGGCCGCCAACTCGTCGATCAAGACGGTCCACGCCTACTCCCAGGACTTCGTCGACCAGGCGAAGTGCAAGGAGCTCGCGCTCAACCAGATCGCCGCCGGCTCCGGCGTCGTGTTCCAGGTCGCGGGCCAGTGCGGCCTCGGCGCGCTGGACGCCGCCAAGGGCAAGGGCAAGCAGGGCATCGGCGTCGACGCCGATCAGGCCTACCTGGGCTCCTACATCCTGACCAGCGCGATCAAGAAGGTCGACACCGCGGTGTTCGACACGGTCAAGCAGGTCCAGGACGACAAGTTCACCGGCGGCACGAACACGACGTTCGACGTCAAGAACAAGGGCACGGGCATCGGCAAGATCAGCTCGACCGGCACGAAGTACCAGCCCGAGGTGGACAAGGCGGCGGCGGGCATCGCCGACGGCTCGATCACCGTGCCCGACACGGTCGGCAAGTAGCCGACGACCCACCGCAAGACGCTGGCGGACGTGTCGCCAACTGACGCATCTGATGCCGCGGGGCTCGCGCTCGAGCTCCGCGGCATCACCAAGCGCTTCGGCGCGCTGACGGCCAACGACGCCGTCGACCTCCAGCTGCGGCGTGGGGAGATCCACGCCCTGCTGGGCGAGAACGGCGCCGGCAAGTCGACGCTCATGAACGTCGTCTACGGCATGCTCAGCCCCGACGACGGCGAGATCCTCGTCGACGGCGAGCCGGTGATCGTCGGCTCGCCACGCGAGGCCATGGACCTCGGCATCGGCATGGTGTTCCAGCACTTCATGCTGATCCCGGTCATGACCGTGGCCGAGAACCTCGTCCTCGGCGCCGAGCCGCGCAAGAACGGGCTGCTGGACCTGGCGGGGGCACGGCGCCGCACGCGCGAGCTGTCGGAGCGCCACGGGCTGAAGGTCGACCCCGACGCGACGGTCTCCGACGTGTCGGTCGGCCAGCAGCAGCGCGTCGAGATCCTGCGGGCGCTCGACCGCGGCGCGAAGATCCTGGTGCTCGACGAGCCCACTGCGGTGCTCACCGCGCAGGAGACCTCCGAGCTCGCCGACGTGCTCCGGACGCTGCGCGACAACGGCACGTCGATCGTCTTCATCACCCACAAGCTCCACGAAGTGCTCGAGATCGCCGACCGCGTGACGGTCCTGCGCCGCGGCAAGACGATCGGCACCGTCGACACCGCCGACGCCGACGAGGCCTCGCTGGCGCGCATGATGGTCGGTCGCGACGTCGTCCTGCGCGTCGAGAAGGAGCCGGCGAAGCCCGGTGCGCCACTGCTGGAGGTCGAGGACGTCCACGCCGTCGACGACCGCGGCCTGCCCGCGGTCGACGGCGTGACGCTCGAGGTCCGCGCGGGTGAGATCGTCGCGGTCGCCGGCATCGACGGCAACGGCCAGTCCGAGCTGATCGACCTGATCTCCGGGCTGCGGCCCTGCGCCGGCGGCCACGTGCGCCTGGCCGGCAAGGACATCACCAACTGCTCCCCGCGCGCCGCGCGCGAGGCCGGGATCGGTCACATCGCCGAGGACCGCCACCGGCGCGGCCTCGTGCTCGACTTCAACCTGTCGGAGAACCTCGCGCTGATGGACTACCGCGAGGATGCGCGCTTCGGCCTGCTCAAGCCGCGCCGGATGGTCGACGCGGCCAAGCGGCTGCTGCACGAGTTCGACGTGCGCGGCGGCTCGCCCGCCACGCCGGCCCGCTCGCTGTCGGGCGGCAACCAGCAGAAGGTCGTCATCGCCCGCGAGATCTCCGGCAACCCCGACGCGCTGATCGCCGCGCAGCCGACGCGCGGCCTGGACGTCGGCGCGATCGAGTTCGTCCACCGCCGGCTGCTGGCCGAGCGCGACGCCGGCCGCGCCATCCTCCTGTTCTCGCTCGAGCTCGAAGAGGTCCGGGCGCTCGCCGACCGCATCCTGGTGATCTACGACGGGCGGATCGTGGGCGAGTTGCCGCCGACGGCGTCCGACGAGGAGCTCGGGTTGCTCATGACCGGCAGCGGCACGGGCCGCGTGGCGTCCCCATGAGCGTCACCCCGACGCCGCCGCCGAGCGCGCAGCCCGAGCTGGACCTGACGCGCGGGACGACGGCCTCCCGGCTGCTGGCGCACCTGCGCACCGGCGGGGTCATCACGCCGATCCTCACGGTGCTCGTCGCCTTCTTCGTCGGCGGCTTGGTCGTGCTGGTGACGGGCCACAACCCGTTCTCCACCTACAAGGCGATCTTCGACGGGACCGGCCTGCAGTGGCTGTTCCCATGGACCTCGGGCCCCGCCCGCGACGTCGCGGCGATCAACCTCCAGCAGACGCTGCTGATCACGGGGCCGCTGATCCTGCTCGGCCTCGCGGTGGCCTACGCGTTCCGCGCCGGCCTGTTCAACATCGGCGGCCAGGGCCAGTACGCGGTCGGCTCGATCGTGGCGGTGTGGGTCGGCTCCTCGTTCGCGGGGATGCCGGGCGTCCTGCACGTGATCCTGGCGATGGTGCTCGCCACGGCGGCCGGCGCCGCGTGGGCGGGGATCGCCGGGGCGCTGCGCGCGACCACGGGCGCCAACGAGGTGATCACCACGATCATGCTCAACTACATCGCGTTGTGGATCGGGGTCTACCTCTTCGGCCTCGGCGGCCCGCTGCAGAACGACCAGCAGCCCGACGTCCCGATCTCCAACGACATCGTCCACAGCGCGCGCCTCCCGGTCTTCTGGGGCGACCCGGACCTGCAGGGGCTGCACATCGGCATCTTCATCGCCGTGCTGGCGGCGGTCGTGTACTGGGTGTTGTTGAACCGCTCGACCAAGGGCTACGAGGCCCGCGCGGTCGGCTACAACCCGGAGGCCGCGCGCTACAGCGGCATCAAGGTCGGCCGGACCTACGTGCTCGTCATGGGCACGTGCGGCGCGCTGGCCGGCCTGGCCGGGTCGCTCGACGTCCTCGGCTGGCAGTTCCATCTCGCGACCAACGACATCCAGGGCTCGCAGCTCGCGTTCCTCGGGATCGCGGTCGCGCTGCTCGGACGCAACACCGCGGTCGGGACGTGCCTGGCGGCGCTGCTGTTCGGCGCGCTGGTCAACGGCACGTCGGTGCGCAACCTCGACCCGGCCGTGTTCGCGCCCGAGCTGGCGCAGAACCTGACGATCGTCATCCAGGGGCTGGTGGTGCTGTTCGTCAGCGCCGACGTCCTGGTGGTCATGATCTACTCGCGGCTGCGGCGACGCCGCCGGCGCGGGCCGCTGCGCGACATCAGCGGTCCCTCGGATGCCGTCACGGAGGCCTCGGTATGAGCTCGTTGGAGACGATGGCGAGCCGCCTGCGCGCGCCGTCGGGCGGCGCCCGCGGCGGGCTGACGCGCGCCCGGGCATTCGGCTGGGCCGGCATCGCGCTCGGCGTCGTCGCGTTCGTGCTGACGCTGCCGCCGTTCGAGGTTCGCACCGGCGTCCCGTCGATCGTCGTGGGCCTGCTCGCACTCGCCTGCGGCGCCGTGGCGGTGCGCGAGGACGAGAAGCGGCTGGGCTGGGGCGCCGTGGTCGCGGGCGTGGCCGGCGCGATCGGCGCGTACGGCGCGACGCACTCGGGCGTCTCGCACCTGGAGGTCGTCGTCAGCTGGAGCGCGCTGACCGCCGCGATGCTCCGCTACGCCGCGCCGCTGACCTTCGCCGCCCTCGGGGGCCTGGTGTCGGAGCGCTCCGGCGTGGTGAACATCGCGCTGGAGGGCATGATGCTGATGGGCGCGTTCTTCGCCGCCTACGGCGCCGATCGCACCGGCTCGTGGGTCGGCGGCCTGGTCATCGGCGTCCTCGCCGGGATGGCGCTGGCGCTGGTCCACGCGATCTTCGCCGTCTCGCTGCGCTCCGATCAGATCGTGTCCGGCACCGCGCTGAACTTCGTCGCGCTCGGCATCACGGGCTACATGTACGTCGACAAGTACGGCGCCAACGGCACGCCCGACAACCTGCCCGCGGTGCCCGACGTCCACCTGCCGACGGACTCGCTGGGCTTCATCGGCCAGGCGATCAGCCAGCTCAACCTGCTCGTGTGGGGCTCGCTGCTGGCCGTCGTCGTCGTGTGGGTCGTCATCTTCCGCACGCGGCTCGGGCTGCGCCTGCGCTCGGTCGGCGAGAACCCGCGCGCGGCCGAGACGGTCGGCATCGACGTCTACCGCACGCGCTACGCGGCGGTGATCGCCTCCGGTGGCCTGGCCGCGCTGGGCGGCGCGTTCCTGTCGATCGGCTTCGTGCACTCGTTCTCGCAGAACATGACCGCCGGCCGCGGGTTCATCGCCCTCGCCGCGCTCATCTTCGGCCGCTGGCGCCCGGGCGGGCTGCTGGCCGCGACGCTGCTGTTCGGCTTCTCCAGCGCGCTGGCGCAGCGGCTGCCGGAGTTCTCCCCGCAGTTGGCGACGCTCTTCCAGGCGCTGCCCTACGTGTTGACGCTGATCGCCGTGGCCGGCGTCGTGGGGCGCTCGACGCCTCCGGCGGCCGACGGCGTGCCGTACACGCGCGAAGGCAAGTAGCTCAGGGCCACCGGGCGACCGGCGTGGCTGTAGCCCGCGGGGGCGGGGAGGCGAACGCCGGGTTCGGCTCGGGCATGGGCCGATGGTCTCACCGCGCGCGGTCCGGTGACCGATATCGGGTCACTCGATGACGAGGGGGAAGGCGACCCGGATCAGGTGGTGGGGGCGCCCACGGCGCTCGCGGCGCCCGTCGCCAGGTACGCCGACCACGACCCGTACGCCGTGACGTCCGGCGCGCCCGCCACCGCGGCCGCCTCGACGCCGAACCCCACGACCACGCGGCCGTCCGCGAGCGTCACCGCGCCGAGCGTCATCGGCGCCGGCAGCGCGGCCAGGAAGGTGCCGAGCGCCGCGGCAGGCAGCAGCCACAGCTCGCCCTCGATCGCCGCGCCGCCGTCGTCCACCCGCACCAGGCCGGGCTTGGGCGGCTCGGTGTCCAAGGCGTACATCCGGTAGGCCGGCGCCGTC
>JAWVGD010000487.1:0-2621 GCA_033855515.1 Baekduia sp. | reverse complement strand
TCGCTCGAGGCGGGCGGTTACACGGTCGGCGAGTTCGCCGATCTCCACGTCCCGCTTCCCGCCACGATCGACGAGGACCTGCGCACCAAGCCGACGGTGCAGGCGATGACGAAGATCGGCCAGGCCTCGTACCTGGGCTCGCTGCGCGGCCGCGCCGAGGAGCAGCGGTACGCGAACTTCTACGCGCACCTGCACCGCGTGGTCGACCAGAAGGTCGGCCGGCTGATGCGGCTGCTCGGTGACCCTGAGGACTCCACGTCGCTGCGTGCTCGCACGGTCGTCGTCCGGACCTCCGACCACGGCGAGCTCGGCCTCTCGCACGGCGGCCTGCGTCAGAAGATGTTCAACGCCTACGAGGAAGCGATCCGGGTCCCGCTCGTGATCTCCAGCCCAGCGCTCTTCCCGGAGCCGCGCGAGAGCGACGCGCTGGTCTCGCTGGTCGACCTCGTCCCCACGCTGCTGGGCCTGAGCGGGCGGCCGGGCGATCCCGACGCGTTCGACGGCGTCGACCTCGGCCCCGTGCTGCGCGGCGAGGCCGACAGCGTCCGTGAGGCCGTCCTGTTCACGTACGACGACCACCAGGCGGGGACCGCGCTGCAGGACGCGCCGGGCCAGCCCAACCGGATCCGCTGCATCCGCGACCAGCGCTGGAAGTACGCCGTCTACCTCGATCCGACCGGCCGCGTCGCGCCCGAGTACGAGCTCTACGACCTCGACGCGGACCCGGACGAGGCCATCAACCTGGTCGACAAGCACGACGGCCTCGGCCGCACGGTCGCGACCGCGCGCGAGGTGGTCCGCCTCCACGTGCTGCTCGAGCGCGCCTGCGCGGACGCCGGCGTGCCGTTCACCGCGCCGTTCGCGACGGCAGCCGCGTCCTGAGCCCGTCGTCGGCCAGTAGCCGCCCTGCTTGCGTCGTGGTCATGCGACACCGAGAGCCCGGCCGCGATTCCCCACCGCCGAGCCCGGAGACCACCTAGGCGATCCCATGGACACGACCAGGGAGCATCTCATGGAGCACCGTCACCTCGGACGCACCGGCGTCTCGGTCAGCAAGCTGTGCCTCGGCGCGATGATGTTCGGCGCCTGGGGCAACACCGACCACGACGACTCGATCCGGATCATCCACCGCGCGCTGGACGCCGGCATCAACTTCATCGACACCGCCGACGTCTACTCGGCCGGTGAGTCGGAGGAGATCGTCGGCAAGGCCCTGGCGGGCGGCAAGCGCGACGACGTCATCCTGGCCACCAAGGTCTGGGGCCAGATGGGCGACGACGCCAACCACCGCGGGGGCTCGCGCCGCTGGATCATGCAGGAGGTCGAGAACTCCCTCCGGCGCCTGGACACCGACTGGATCGACCTGTACCAGATCCATCGCCCCACCCCGGAGACCGACCTGGACGAGACGCTCGGCGCGATGAGCGACCTCGTCCAGCAGGGCAAGGTCCGCTACATCGGCCACTCCACGTACCCCGCATCGCTGATCGTCGAGGCCCAATCGGTCGCCCGTGACCGCGGCCGGCAGCGGTTCGTCAGCGAGCAGCCGCCGTACTCGATGCTCGCGCGCGGCATCGAGGCCGAGGTGCTGCCCACCTGCGCCAAGTACGGCATGGGGGTGATCCCGTGGAGCCCGCTGTCGGGCGGCTGGTTGTCGGGCCGCTGGCGCAAGGACGCCGATACGCCGACGCCGACCTCCGCCGCGCGGCAGCGCCTCACCGACCGCTATGACCTCTCGCTCCCCGCCAACCAGCGCAAGCTGGACGCGGCCGACGCCCTGGCCAAGTTGGCCGAAGAGGCCGGCATGTCGCTGATCGAGATGGCCATCGCGTTCGTCGTCAACCATCCCGCCGTGACGTCGGCCATCATCGGACCCCGCACGATGGAGCAGCTCGAGAGCCAGCTGCCCGCGGCGGACGTCGTCCTCGACCCGGCGCTGCTGGACCGCATCGATGAGATCGTGCCGCCCGGCGTCAACGTCAATCCCGCCGACGGCGGGTGGGTGAGCCCGGCCCTGGAGCCGTCGGCGCGGCGGCGCTAGAACCACGTTATAGGTCAACCCGGAGAGGTCCATCACATGGAGATCACGAGAAGCGCCATCGCCACGGCCAAGGGGCCCGAGGAGTGGTTCACCGGCGACGTCTACATCGACGCCGTCGCGGCCGCGTCCTCGCCCGGCCGCGTGCAGGCCAACCTGGTCCACTTCACCCCCGGCGCACGCACCGCCTGGCACACCCACCCGCTCGGCCAGACGATCTACGTCACCGAGGGCGTCGGCCTCTGCCAGCGCCGCGGCGGCGCCATCGAGGTCATCCGCCCGGGCGACCGCGTGTTCTTCGCGCCCGACGAGGACCACTGGCACGGCGCCGCACCCACCCGCCTTATGGTCCACCTCGCCCTCAACGAAGTCGACGCCGACCACCCCGCCGCCGACTGGGGCGAGAAGGTCACCGACGATGACGACGGCGCCGCCCCCGACATCACGGCCTAGTAGGTCGCGCGGGAGCCTCCCCAGGACTACGACCGGTCGGACCCCTCGTGGCGCACCACGACCACCGGCGCGGTGGCGTGGCGCACCACACCACGAGTGGTGGATCCCAAGAGAAGCTCGCCGATCGGGC
>JAWVGD010000486.1:0-4286 GCA_033855515.1 Baekduia sp. | reverse complement strand
CGGGCCCCACACCTCGACCAGCAGCGAGCGGTGGGTCATCAGCCGGCCGCGGTTGCGGGCCAGCGTCTCCAGCAGCCGCAGCTCGATCGGCGTGAGGTGCACCTCCGTGCCGTCGCGCAGGACCGTGCGCGCAGCGAGGTCGAGCTCCAGGCCCTCGGCCGTGATGCGCGCCTCGTCGGGCTGGGTGCCGACGCGCCGCAGCGCGGCCTCCAGGCGGGCGATGAGCTCGCGCGCGCCGAAGGGCTTGGTGACGTAGTCGTCGGCGCCGGCCTCCAGCGCCCGGACCTTGGCGTCCTCGTCGCCGACGGCGCTGAGGACGATGATCGGCATCTGGCTCCAGCTGCGGATCTGACGGCAGACGTCGACGCCGTCTCCGTCGGGGAGCACGAGATCGAGGATCGCGGCGTCGGGAGGTGAGACCGCCGCGCGATCGAGCGCCTCCTCGGCGGTCTCGGCGGGCACGGCGTCGTAGCCGGCCTCGCGCAGGATGACCTTCAGGGCCCGCAGGATCTGGGGCTCGTCGTCGCAGACGAGGATGCGGCGCCGGTCGCTCATGCCGAGGGTCAGCGTAGTGCGGCGCCTGAACGGCCTCAGGCGCCGAGGGGGAACTCCACGACGAAGCTCGCCCCCTGGCCCGGGAGCGACTCGACCCGCACGGTCCCGCCGTTGGCCTGCACGAACCCGCGCACGATCGCGAGGCCGAGGCCCGAGCCGGCCGCCGTCGCGCCCGCGCCCTCCCCGCGGTAGAACGGCGTGAAGATCCGCTCCTGCTCGGCGACCGGGATGCCGAGGCCGCGGTCGACGACCCGCACCACCAGGCGCGGGCCGACGGCCCGGGCGCGCACCGAGACGAGCTCGCCGTCGCCGTGGGCGACCGCGTTCTCCATCAGGTTGGCGAAGGCGCGCTCGAGCTGGACGGCGTCGGCGCGCAGCAGCGGGAGGTCGCGGTCGAGCTGGAGGCGCACGCGGCGCGGGTCGACGAGGTCCTCCCGGGCGGCGGTGAGGACCTCTCCGAGGTCGATGGCCTCCAGGCGCGGCGGCGCCTCGCCGGCCTCCAGGCGCGAGAGGTCCAGCAGCTTGCCGATCAGGCGCTCCAGGCGCGCGCCCTCCTCGACGACGGCGCGGCTCAGCGCGGCGCGCTCGTCCTCGTCCAGCCCGCGCGAGCCGAGCGCCTCGCCCGAGCTGATCATCGCCGTCAGGGGCGACCGCAGGTCGTGCGAGACGGATCGGAGGATCGCGGTCTTCAGGTCGTCGCTGCGGCGCAGCGCCACCGTCTCGACCACCTCCGACAACAGCGTCTCGCGCTCGATCGCGGCGGCCAGCACGGCCTCCAGCGCCGGGACGATCCGCTCCCGCAGCCGCGCCTCGACCGCCGGCGGCAGGGCGGCGGGGAGCACGAGGGTCGCGATCGTCTCGCCGTCGCGCTCGAGCGGGAACGCGGTGCGGCGGCCGCCGGACGCCGGCGGCGCGGAGGCGTCGCCGAGCACGAGCTGCGCCGACGGCAGCGCCAGCGCCACCGCGATCCCGTGCGCCGTCTGGGCCAGCCCGCTCTCCAGGCTCGTCCCGCCGAGCAGGGTCCGCGCCGCGCCGGCGGCGAGATCGGCCTCCTGCCGGCGCTCCTGGGCCTCCAACGCGCGCGCGCGGGCCAGGTCGGCGACCGCGCTGGCGGCGGCCGCGACGGCCAGGAAGGTCAGCAGGCCGACCCAGTTCTCGCCGGAGGCGACCGCGAACCGGCCGGTCGGCGGGATGTGGAAGAAGTTGAAGGCCAGCGCGCTGAGCAGCGCGGTGGCGATGCCCATCACGAGCCCCCAGTACGTCGAGACGACGAGCACGACGAGCACGTAGACGACGCCCAGCGACACGACCGGGGCCACCTGGCGGAGGCCGAAGAGCAGCCCGGTCGCGGCGGCGACGCCGAGGATCGCGGCGGCGATGCCGGCGCTCAGCGGCGGGCGGGCGATCCGCATCAGCGGCCCCCCTCCGCGGCGACGTCCGGGGCCGGAGGCGCGCCGTCGGGGCCGGGCGCCAGCGCGCGCCGCACCAGCTGCTGGGCGACGTACAACATCAACAACGCGAAGAGCACCTCGGTGAGGCGCTCGGGGATCGCGTTGACGAGCGCCACCCCGCCGACGGCGCCCGGGATCGCCAGGAGGCCGAGGACGACGGCATCGCGCAGACGGAGGTTCCCGTAGCGGCGCTGGTTGGCCGCCCCGACCAGCGCGACCGGGATGATCGCCAGCAGCGACGTCGCCTCGGCGTCGACCTGCGCGAGGCCGAGGAAGACGACCAGCCCCGGGACGAACAGGATCCCTCCGCCCACGCCGAGCATCCCGGCCACGAGGCCGGCGACCACACCGACGACGACGGCCCCCGCGCTCATGGGATGAGCAACGTGACGGCGACGACCACCAGGAGCGCGGCGAAGAGCAGCGACACGGTGCGCGGATCGACGCGCTGCTGCAGCGCGGTGCCGGCCAGGACGCCGCCGACGGCCGGCAGGCCGACCAGGAGCCCGTCGCCGACGTGCAGGTTGCCGTAGGCGCCCTGGGTCACCATGGCCGCGGCGGCGATGATGACGATCGCGCCCAGCGACGTCCCGGTCGCCTCGCGGGTCCCGTAACCAAGCCACAACACGAGCAGCGGCACGATGATCGTCCCGCCGCCGACGCCGAACAGCCCGCTGAACACGCCGGCGCTCGTCCCGATGGCCGCAAGCCGCAAGGTCCGTTGCGCACCGGCATCGATCGTCGGGTCGGCGCGCGGCATGCTGCGATGATAGGTACGTGCTCCCAGCCGCGACCCTCGACGACGTTCTCGCGCCGTTGCTGGCGGATCCCGGGCGCGCCGCGGTCCTCTTGGACATCGACGGCACGCTCGCGCCCATCGTCCGCCACGCCGACGACGCCCACGTGCCCGAGCCCACCCGGGCTCCGCTGATCGCCATCGCCAAGCGCTACGGCCTGGTCGCCTGCATCAGCGGCCGGCGGGCGACCACGGCGAGACGGATCGTGTCGCTCGGGTCGATCACGTACGTGGGCAACCACGGCGCCGAGATCCTGCGCGGCGGCCAGACGACCGCCGAGGTCGATCCCGAGGTCGCCGAGTGGGCGCGTCGCGTGCGGAAGTTCGCCGACGAGCAGCTCCGCGACGACGAGCTGCACCGCCTCCGCGTGCGCGGGGAGGACAAGGACGTGATCTTCGGCTTCCACTGGCGCGGCGCGCCGGACGAGCAGGCGGCCGAGGAGCTCGTCCGTGCCATCGCGGCGCGCGCCGAGGACGCGGGCTTCGCGACGCACTTCGGCCGCAAGATCCTGGAGATCCGGCCGCCCGTCGAGCTGCACAAGGGCAAGGGCGTGGACCGCCTGCTGGAGGAGTCCGACGTCGACATCGCCCTGTACGCCGGCGACGATCGCACCGACGTCGACGCGTTCGACGCGCTGCGCGCGGCGGTCGCCGATGGACGCCTGCGCGCCGCGGTGTGCATCGGCGTGGCGTCCGAGGAGACGCCGCCCGAGCTGGAGGAGGCCGCCGACCTCCTCGTCGACGGGCCGCTCGGCGTCCGCTCGGCGCTCGAGGTGCTGGCGGGCTCCGCCTAAGGATGCGCTTCGTCGACTTCCTGCGTGCCACCGTCCTGCTCAGCGGCGGCGCGGCGACCACGCTGGGCGTGCTGACGCTCGTGGCCGCGACGCGCTCCCAAGACGATCAGGTCGTCCTGTACGCCGTCGGCTGGTGGGTGATCGCGACGCTCGTCGGCTCGCTCGTCGGCCGGCGCAACGAGGTCAACCCGCCGATCACCCGGTTGCTGGCCGACGCCAAGGCGGCGACCATGCTGCCCGAGGTCCGGCCGGGCACGACGATGGTCAACCGCCTCTGGCCGCTGCTGCTCGTGGTCGTCGCGGCGGGCGCGCTGTCGTTCGTCAGCCCGCAGATCCCGGGCATCGCCACCGGCTTCACGATCATCTGGGCGCTGGCGTGGCGCCGCCAGGAAGCGGCGGTGCAGGCGATCGAGGAGCGCGATGGCGTGTCGTTCTTCGTCGAGCGCACCTCGCCGGTCCGGCCGATGCAGCTGCTGCGCACGCCGGGCTTCCGGCGCGAGCGGCCGAGCATCAACGGCGTCGGCGGCTAGGGGAACGCCGGCCCAGGGGGCCGGGTTCCCTTGCGGGTGTCGGCCCCAGGGGGCCGAACCCGCGGCCGAGTAGAGACCCACGCTCCCAGCCGAAGATCCGGGCGATGCCGGCGATCGCCGGCGCGAACAGCAGCGCCGGCAGGAAGGCCGTCCTGGATCG
>JAWVGD010000485.1:0-4359 GCA_033855515.1 Baekduia sp. | reverse complement strand
CGTGGACTAGATCTGCGCCGGCCTTCCCGCGCCCCGTGGCCACATCGGGCGCGTTCCGGCGAGCTGTCGTCCGTCAATGCCGCGGGCGCCGGGGTGAGGACCCGACGCCCGCACGCGGCGTGGCGAGGGCGCTAGTTGGCGCCCACGACCTGGAAGCTCGCGCTCACGAAGACGTGGTGAGGCCAGTTGACGCCGTTGTTGTGGACCTCGTACTCGCCGTTGCTCAGCTGGACGACGCGGTCGACCACGCCGCCCGGATAGGCGGCCAGTGCCGCCGTGGTCGCCTTGTCCGCCGTCGTTCCACTGACGATCGTCCCCGAGCCCTCGGTGTAGTTCGCCGGGACCTGGCCGTCCTGCTTTGCCGTGCTCGGTGCTCCACGCTGGAACGAGACCGCCTTCGACGGCGTGTACGTCGTGGGTCCGCTGCTGGCCGGTTGCACGGCGACCTGCGTTGCCGTGATGGTCGTTCCGTTGGCCGTCCCGAGCACGAGGACAGGTGCGCCCGTTGTGATGGCACTTGCCGAGGCCGAGCTCGTCCCCTTGCGGTAGGTCGTAGAGGACGCCTGCTTGACGGTCACCTTCTGACCCCCTGATGTCGACACGGTGAAGCTCGACGTCGACACGCTGCTGACCGTGCCGACGACGCCTCCTTCGGCCGGCCCCGACCGCGCGTTGGATCCCCCCTTGGCCGCGAATCCCGGCTTCGCCGCGGATACCGCCGTCGTCGTTTGTCCCGTGCTCGCACCGGCTGAGCCGTTGCTGGAGGTTGCGCTCACGATCCCAAGGGCGCCCCCTCCCATCACAACGACCGCGGCGCCGACGGCGAGGGGCTTGCTCAGTCTCCGATGTAGCATCTGCGATCTCCTTCGGGTCGATCTCCACCGCTGAAGATGCTGGGCGACCCTGGGGCTCGGCCGTGTGCAAGCTGGGGAGGTCCTGAGTCTCAGCCGGTGCGCGAGGAGGACGGGCGCGCGTCGTCACAGGCGCGCCTCACCCGCGCGGCCGTGGTGACCACGAGGCGGGTGGCATCGACCGGTTGGGCGTGAGGCGGGCGCGCATGTGCGCCCGCCCCACGAGCTCTGCCGCTATGCCTTCGGCACGCCGCCGGCAGGCGACGTCTTGCCGTACCAGCTCTTGCGCCAGGAGTTCATCTCGCCGATCTCCTTGGCCTGGCCGGCGACGATGCCGGTGGCGATCTTGCGCAGCGAGCTGTCCTTGCCCTTGGCCAGCTCAGCGCGGGCCATGCGGATGGCCCCCTGATGGTGAGGGATCATCATGTCGATGAACTTGCGGTCAAACGGCTTGGCACCGTGAAGCGCGTCCATGTTCATCATCATGCCGCTGTCGTCCATCGACACGCCGAGGGTGCCGAGGTCGCTCATCATCTGATCGCTCATGGTGCCGTTCATCGGCATCGCCTCGGCCTTGACGCCGAGGCGCTTGGCGATGGTCTTCATCGTGGCGATCTCTGCGTTCTGGGCCGTGACGATCCGCCCGGCCAGCGAGCGGATCTGGTTGTGGACGCCGTCCATCTCGGCCATCTCGGCCATGTCGACGGCCATCTCGTGATGGGGCACCATCTCGCGCACGAACGCCTTGTCGGTGGCGTTGGCGGCGGCGGTGTGAGCCGTGGTGGCCAGAGCGGCCGAGGGCGCAGCGAGCGCCAGCACGCCGGCCAGGATGGCAGGGGTCAGTCGGTGCTTCATGGGTGGGTTCTCCGTTTGATCGGTTGACGGGTCGCCGCCCGGCGTGGGCCGGGCGGACGCGAGCACGGCAAAGCGGCCGCGTTCGCGGCGTCGTCAACGTCTGAGAACCTGCAGGCGCACGAACAGCGGGCCGGCACGGACCGGCGCACTGCGGGGCGCAGACACCGGCGCCGCGTGGAGCACCCACAGCACCGCCATCGGCCGCGCAAGCCGGCCGAGGTCGGCCAGCATGACGATGCCGGCCGCCGCGACGGCCGTGCCGATCACGGCCAGGCACATCGCCGCCGCCGGCATGGCGTGGATGTCCATCGCGGCCGGCACGCCATGATGGGCGACCAGCGCCCCGCCGACCACCAGAAGCGCCACCGCGAGGACGACGCGGCGCCGGGCGCTTCTCAGCAGGCGGTGGGCGGAGATGATGCTCATGCGCGTGCCGGAGGGAGGGTAGCCGCGCTCGGATTGGCGGGCGGCAGCGCCTGCGCGACCACCGTGTCAGGCGATGGCGCTACAGCCCGTCTGATCCGCGGCGCGTCAGCCCACGGTGAACGATGCGCCGGCGCCGGTCGTGTTGCCGGCGCGGTCGTGCGCCGCGCCCGCCGGGATCGTCACCGTCGTGCCGGGCTGCGCCGCAACGGTGAAGTCCGTGCCCTGATCCTGGCTGACGGTCACCGTTCGGTCGCCGACACGGAAGGCCACCGTCCCGCCGGCCGCGGCGGCCGGTCGCGCGGTGAGGTCCTCGTCGACGTTCGCCGGCGGGTAGGTCAGGTGTACGCCGACACGGCCCGGGCCCGCGGGCGTCTGCTGCGCGGCGAGCGTCGTCAGCGGGCGTACGGCGAACGGCTGCGATTCCAGGCGGTAGCCGGTCGCCGCCACGACGAGCCGGTAGGTCCCGGCCGGCACGTCGAGCGGGACCTCCCACGTCGCGTCGTAGCGGCCCTGGTCGTCGGCATGCCACAGCATGTCGAGCCCGAGGTCGGTGTCGGCGGTCTCCCATCGGCCGCCGACCTGGCGCTCGGCGAGGACGAACGGCGCGTCGACGGGACGGTCGTGACCGCTCGGGCCGCCCTGCCAGCGCAGCGTCGCGTGGCCGAGGCGCTGGTAGGAGCTCGCGGGCTCGGCGGTGATCGTCCCGTGGTCGGCGCCGGCGGGGTACGGCGGGCCGTCGGGGTGGACGCCGTAGCTCGTGTCGAGGGGATACGGGGCGGGCGCGGGCCGGCCGTCGGCCAGGCGCCGGGCGAGATCGACGAGCTGCTCCTGGACGAACGTGCCCTCGTTGGGCCCGTACAACGAGGACGCGCCCTCGTAGCTCTGCGTTCCGTACTCCTCGGGCGTCGTGATGTACTGGACGTAGTCATAGGCCAACCCGATCACGACGGCTCGGGTGACGCCCGCGGGCGCCATCGCCGCGAGGACCGCGTCCTTGATCCGCGAGCCGACCTGCTTGGTCGGCTCGCCCGGGACGGCGACGAGCGCATGGTCGGCGACGCGCAGCACGGCGAACGGCACGGCGGGCGGCGGGTCGCCCACCGGCGCGACGACCTTGTCGCCCTGCTCCGGGTCTGGGATCGGGCTGGTGAGGCCCTCGAAGGACACATGGGTGATGTCGTAGAGCGGGCCGCGACCCTCCTCGGACCCGGTCACGAACGGCACGCCCTCCTTGCCCGACGTCGCAACGCGCCCGCTGGCGGTATCGCGGCCGCAGAAACACGTCCGCGTCCACCGCAGGTCCAGCGCCGGGGTGGTGGACAGCGAACGGCCGGCGTCCTGCCACGCGCGGAACATGGCGTCGGCCTCCGCGGACCCGACGGCGTCGGCCGCGGCGATGCCGACGTGCACGATGCCGGCGGTCTGGTCGCCTTCGTCGGAGTTGGGGTAGACGTTGACCACCGGCGACGCGGCCGGGAGCTGTGCGGCCTGGCGGACCCGCTCGGCGAACCGGCGCCAGGCCGAGGCGTGGTGGTCGCCGCTGTAGGCCTGCGTCTCGGCGTGCACGACGGTGCCGTGGTCAGCGAAGTTCGACCACGCCCCGATCGGCACCTGGCGCACGCCCGAGGGACCGGAAACGAGCTGGTCGACGCGGAGCACGTCGACGCTCGGGTCGATCGTGTGGTTGACCCCGTCGGGGTCCATCTGCGGTGTGCCCTTTCCGACGGGCACGTGGATGCCGTGGTCGGCGAGGTGCGCCTCGATGCTGCGGTTCTGCGTCAGGCCTGTGAGATCCGTGTGGCCCCAGCCCAGCGCGGCGGGCTGCAGGTTCGTGTCCGCCCGGCGGACCGCCAGCGCGATCTGGTGCACGAGGAAGGTGTAGAGCTGCCGGTCGGCGGGCTTGGGCTGGACGAACGCCAGGAAGGTCATCGGGTCGGTGACCGTCTGCAAGCTCGGCGCGGCGAAGTTGTAGGTGGGGTTGTTGGCAAAGCCGCCGGGGCCGGAGTGGGTGTGCGACGCGGCGAGCACGACGGACGCCGGGTCGTAGCCGAGGTCGGCGACCTCGCGGGCGACGTCCTCCTGCAGCCCGGCCGGGATCGCGAACAGCTCCGCCGCCACGAGCGCGATCTTGCGACCGCCGCGCTCGAGCACGAGCGCGTTGGCGAACAGGCGCGTGCTCTGGCCGCGCGCCAGCCGGTCCGCACGCGTCCAGCCGCCCAGGTAGTAG
>JAWVGD010000484.1:0-6063 GCA_033855515.1 Baekduia sp. | reverse complement strand
TAGGCCAGGGTCTTGGAGCCCTCGGCGTAGTACGGGCGCATGTTGACGTTCACGAACGCCCAGTTGTCCTGCTCGCCGCTGACCTCGGTGCACAGGCGGTTGACGTCGTCGTAGTTGCCGTTGACCTTGATGAGGTTCGTCCCGTAGACGCCGGTGGCGAGGATCTTCTGCTCCTCGAGGTCGGCGGGGATGAAGACGTAGGACGGCATCCCGAGCGCGGCCGCGGCGGCGGCGACGGCGTTGGCCAGGTTGCCGGTCGACGCGCACGCCAGCGTGTCGAAGCCGAGCTCGCGCGCGCGGGCCGCGGCGACGGAGACGACGCGGTCCTTGAAGGAGTGCGTCGGGTTGTGCGCGTCGTTCTTGACCCAGACCTCCTGGAGGCCCAGGCGCTCGGCGAGGCGGTCGGCACGCACGAGCGGCGTGCAGCCGGCCGGCAGGCCGACGCGCGACAGGTTCCGGGCGCTCGGCCCGGGCTGGCCGTCGACCAGCGGCAGGAAGTCGACGTAGCGCCAGATGTTCTGCGGGCCCGAGGTGATCCGGCGACGCAGCGACGCCACGTCGTCGGCGAGCGCGCTGTGGTCGTACTTGACTTCCAGCGGCCCGAAGCACTTGCCGCAGACGTACTGCGCGGTGAGCTCGTATTCGGTTCCGCACTCGCGGCAGGCGAGGTTGGTGACAGCCATGTGAGGAAACTCCTTGTTCTTCGCCGGGTTACAGCGTGTGACGAAGAAGTGGCTTCCTGCGCCACACGTCTCCAGGAATTGGCACCTTCCCGCCTAAGCGGGGGTTGCCGGGGTTTCATCGGGCCAGTCCCTCCACCCCTCTGGACGTGTACAGCTATGTGGCCAGAACGATAGCAAGCGGCCTTGAGGCTGCAACTCGCCCAGTTCGGAGCCCCGCCGGCGCTGATCACCGCTTGGCGACCGGATACACTGGATGGCGTCGTGATCCCGTCCGTCGACGAGCCCTTCAGTCGCCATGCCGAGGCTGCCCCGCCCGCCTCTGCGTCGCGCTGCCCGCTCTCGCGTGGACGGCATCGCTCACGTCGCCGAGCCTGACACCCCGAACGTCGAGATCGTCGAGGCCGAGGGCCTCCGGTGGATCAACATCGAGCGTCCGCGGCAGATCGACCGCGTCTGGCTGGAGGAGCACTTCGACTTCCACCCGCTCGACTACGAGGACGTCTTCTCGCGCAACCAGCGCCCGAAGGTCGACGAGTACGACGGCTACCTGTTCGTCGTCCTGCACTTCCCGGTCTACGACAAGCGCGTCAACCGCCTCAACGCGGCCGAGCTCGACATCTTCGTCGGCCCGGACTTCGTCATCACGCTGCCCAACCAGAACCTGGCGCCGCTGCAGTACCTCTTCGACCGCGTGCGGTCCAGCGAGGACGCGCGCGAGGACCTCTTCAACAAGGGCGCGGGCTACCTGCTCTACAAGATCGTCGACGCCTGCGTCGACGCCTCGTTCCCGATGCTCCGCAAGATGGGGCTCAAGCTCGAGCGCCTCGAGGAGTCGATCTTCGACGAGGAGGCCAACCGGGAGATCGTCCGCGACCTCTCCAACGCCAAGCAGGAGATCATCAACTTCCGCAAGATCGTCCGGCCGCAGCGCACGGCGCTGAAGGACCTGGAGCGCACCAAGCGCTACGTGACGGGCGAGCTGGACATCTACTTCGACGACATCAACGACGCGTCGGAGCGGGTGTGGGACATGCTCGAGAACTTCAAGGAAGTGATCGAGGGCCTCGAGACGACGAACGAGTCGGTCCTGTCACATCGACTCAACGACGTGCTGCGCGTGCTGACCGCGTTCAGCGTGATCATGCTGCCGATGACGCTCATCGCGTCGGTCTGGGGCATGAACGTCGGCGTCCCGGGCCAGGGGTCGATCCACGCGTTCTGGGCGATCCTCGCGCTGATGCTCGTCGTGCTCATCGGCATGGTCACCTGGTTCCGCCGCCGCGGTTGGCTGTGAGCGCCTCGCCCCGAGGGATCGTTCTCGGGCGAGTACTCGGCTGAGGCTCGTACTCGCGGTCAGCGGCTCCCGGGCGCAGCGGTGACATCCTTGGGTCATGGATGCCGGAGTCGCGTACTTCCCGACCCACGACGCCGTCGCCCCCGGCGAGCTGGCGGCGCTGCTGGAGGAGCGTGGCCACCGCTGGCTGATGTTCGCCGAGCACACGCACATCCCGGCCAGCCGGGAGTCGCCGTGGGGCGGCCTGGAGGGAGCGCCGCCGCTGCCGCGCAAGTACGCGCACACCTACGACCCGTTCATCGCCTGCGCGATGTCGCTGGCCGCGACCCGTGCGCTGCGCGTCGGCACCGGCATCGCGCTCGTCACCCAGCGCGACCCGATCATCACCGCCAAGGAGGTCGCGAGCCTCGACCACCTCTCCGGGGGGCGCTTCGACTTCGGCGTGGGCGCCGGCTGGAACCGCGAGGAGATGGCCAACCACGGGACCGACCCGCGGACGCGCATGCGGCTCATGCGCGAGCGGGTGCTGGCGATGAAGGCGATCTGGACGCAGCCCGAGGCGAGCTTCCACGGCGACTTCGTGAACTTCGATCGCATCTGGCTGGACCCCAAGCCGCTGCAGCACCCCCATCCGCCGGTGCTCGTCGGCGGCAACGGGCCGACCGTCCTCGATCGCGTCCTCGAGTACGGCGACGGTTGGATGCCCAACTACGACGCCTCGGTCGTCGGCCGCATCGCCGAGCTGCGTCAGCGGGCCGACCGGCCGCTGCCGGTCATCGTCATGGGGCCGCCCACCGACGTCGAGGTCCTCCGCGGGCTGGCCGACGCCGGCGTGAGCCGCGTGCTCTTCTGGCTGCCGTCCGGCCGCCGCGCGCTCGTCGAGGAGGCGCTCGCCCGGGTCGAACGCGTGATGGCTGACCTCAACCCGCCCGGCTGAGGCGTGGAGCCCGAGCGCGCCCGGGCGCTGCTGGCCGACGCGCGCGTCGCCCGCTTCGCGACGTCGGCGCCCGACGGACGGCCGGCGATCGTGCCGGTGTGCTTCGCCATGGCGGGGGCGGTGATCTACCACGCCGTGGACCACAAGCCGAAGTCGACGCGCCGGCTGGCGCGCCTGGCGCATCTCGCCGCCGATCCGCGCGCCGCGCTGCTGGCCGACCACTACGCCGACGACGACTGGTCGGCGCTGTGGTGGGTCCGGGCCGACGGCGCCTGCCGGGTGCTCGAGGACGTCGAGGCGCCCGAGGCCGCTCGCGCGCTCGGCCTGCTGCAGGAGCGCTACGCGCAGTACCGGCAGCGGCGGCCGGAAGGCCCGGTGATCGCGCTCGACGTCGAGCGCCTCAGCGGGTGGGAGGCCCGACCGAGCTTGGCCCCATGAGCGTCGCTGAGGTCCCGCGCGCACCGGCCGCGCTCGCCCCAGAGGAGAGGGAGGAGCGAGCGCGACCGGCCCTAGGGCACGGACTGGATGGCCGATGCCTGCCCGCCGTGGTGCGGCGTTGTCGTAAGACCGGCGGCGTCGGCGTTCTCTGCGGCCACGGTGATGGAGCCCGCCACAAGGAGGAGGGCGACGAGCTCGCGGTGGTTGATCCGCAGGGAGGTCACGGGAACCATTCTGCGCTCCGGGCGGCCCCGTGGCGGTCGTGCCGCCTGGCATCGCGGGGTGTGGCTGTCCCTACCCGCGAGCTGGTGTGACCCAGAGGGCTCGGTGGTGTACGGACCCACGTGCCCGCCGCCTCACTCTCGTCGCTGGAAGCCCTCGGCGCCTCCTTCGCGTTGAACGTCCCGACCGAGCGCAAGCGCATGCTCGTCATCGTCAACCCGTACGCGACCACGGTCTCCGACCGGCTGCGCAACCTGGTGGTCTACGCGCTGCAGGGCCGCTACGAGGTCGATGCGGTCGACACCGAGGCGCGCGACCACGCCACCGCGCTGACGCGCGAGGCGGCGGCCGAGGGCTATGACGTGGTGGTCGCCTTCGGCGGCGACGGCACCGTCAACGAGGCGGCCAACGGCCTGCGGGGCTCGGACACGCCGCTGACGTGCCTGCCCGGAGGGTCGACGAACGTCTACGCGCGGATGCTCGGAATCCCCAACGACATCGTCGACGCGACCGAGCACCTCCTGCGCATCGCCGACGACTGGCGGCCGCGGCCGGTGCGGATGGCCATGGTCAACGAGCGGCGGTTCCTGTTCTCCTCCGGGCTCGGCCTCGATGCGGCCGTCGTGGCCCGCGTCGACAGCCACCCGCAGCTCAAGCGGCGGTTCGGGCCGTACTACTTCGCCTACGCGGGCTTCGGCGAGTTCCTCGGCCGCTACGTCGCGCGGCCGCCGCGGCTGGAGACCGTCGCCGACGGCGGCGCGCCGCTGCCCGGCGTCACCGTCCTGGTCCAGAAGGGCGACCCGTACACCTACTTCCGCCGCATCCCGATCCACGCGGCCGAGGGCGCCACGTTGACCGACCCGACGCTCGCCGGCATCGTCCTGCGCAGCACCCGGCCGACGGTCATGCCCGGCGTCCTGTGGCGGATGTTCTCGGCCCGGGCCAAGCTCACGCGCCACCGCCAGGTCGACGGCTTCACGGGCAAGCACGAGCTGATCGTCCGCAGCCTCGACGGCCGGCCCGTGCCGCTGCACGTCGACGGCGACTACATCGGCGACGTCACCAAGGCGGTCTACGCCGTCGACGAGGCGCCGCTGCACGTCGTGGCGTAGGCCGCCCGCCCTACGGCGCCAAGTCGTAGGGGAAGTCGGTCAGCACCTCGCACCCGTCTTCGGTGACGAGCAGCAGGTCCTCGTGGCGCACGCCGCCGATCTCGCGCTCCCACAGGCCCGGCTCGACGGCGATGACGTCGCCGGCCACCAGCGGCGAGCGGCCGAGCTGCCCCATCCCCGGATCCTCGTGCAAGTCGAGGCCGATGCCGTGGCCGAGCGAGAACTGGAAGCCCGCGCTGGGATCGTCGCCGGGCCCGGTGCGCTGCGTGCGGTGTCCCGCGGCCTCGAAGACGTCGCACGCCAGCCCGTGCAGCTCGCGGCCGGTGACGCCCGGGCGCACCGCGGCGCGCACCGCGGCGAAGGCCTCGGCCACCAGCGCCTCCTGGGCGCGGGTCGGCGCGTCGACCTCGCCGACGACGAACGTCCGGGTCATGTCGGCCCAGCAGCCCGACTCCTCGTCGCGGGGCCACAGGTCGATCTGGATCGGCAGGTGCGCGGGCAGCGGCCCGGCGCCCGCCTCGTGCCCGAAGCCCTGCCAGACCGACGCGACGATGACGTCGGGCGGCGCGGGCGCGCCGTGGGCGGCGCACGCGTCGCGCAGCGCCTCACGCACCCGCTCGGCGGTCAGCGGCGCGCCGTCGAGCGTCAGCGTGTCGCCCTCGGGCACCGACGCGCGCAGGACCGCGGCCGCTGCGGCCATCCCGGCGTCGGCGGCCTTCTGGGCCCGGCGGATGCCGGCCAGCTCGGCGGGCGACTTGACCCGGCGCCGCTGCGCGACCGCCTCGTGGTCGGGGGTGAGCGTCAGCCCGTCGGCGCGCAGCCGGTCGGCGACGGCGACCGGGAACTCGAAGTCCACGATCGCCTCCCGGATGCCGATCCGGGCGACCGCCCGCGAGACCATCTCCAGGAAGATCTGGTCGCGCGACTCGCCGCCGCGCAGCAGCTCGAAGAAGCCGACGTCGGCGAAGTCGATGATCTCGGCGTCGGGCCGGACCGCCGCGATGCGCTCGCGCTCCAGCGACCCGGTGAGCACCACCGCGCGGCCGAGGACCTCGGCGAACAGGAACGGGTCGCCGATCGCCAGCGGGATCTCGTGGCGGAGCGCCGCGCTGCGCTCGGTGTCGGAGAAGAGCAGAAGGGCCGGCATCGGCCCGACCATACCGCCCGTGCTCAGCCCGAGCCGGGCGTGATGCGGTAGGCGTCGAAGACGCCTTCGATGTTGCGCAGGCGCGTGACGGCCTGCTTGAGGCCCTGGGTGTCGGGGACCTCGACGACGAAGCGGTTCTGGACCATCGGCGAGCTGACGATGCAGCGCGCCTCGACGATGTTGAACCCCGCCTCGGCGAACGTCCGCGACAGGTCCTCCAGCAGCCGGTG
>JAWVGD010000483.1:0-7964 GCA_033855515.1 Baekduia sp. | reverse complement strand
CGGAACTGGACGGCGAGCAGGACGACGAGCAGCGCACCGGCGACGTACGTCGTCTTCGTCAGTCCGAAGCCGAGGTTGTCGTTGAGGTAGTCGGCGGCGGTCTCGCCGACCGTCGTGCACATGATCTTGATGACCCAGAAGTAGAGGGTCACCTCCGGCACCTTGTTGAGCATCTTCCGCGTGCGGGAGGGCGCCACGGCCGACTGGGCGTGTGTCGTCATGGTCCCGAAGGTGGCACGCACCACATGACCGGCTCCTGAACGCGAACCGTCGGCGGCGCGGTCACCGCGCGGGGGAGCACCGCGCCGCGTCGCCGAGCAGCGCCCCGACCGAGAAGCGCGCCTCCAGCACGATGACTCCCGCGCGCGAGGCGGTGACGTGCGTCCACCCGCCGGCGCCGCGGGTGACGCACGCCGCGCCGGCGGTCACCCGCCAGTACGGGCTCCAGTGCACCCGGAGCGTGAGGGCGCCCGCGCGGCGGGCGGCGAGCCGGACGCCGGTCGTGTCGAGCCGCAGGAGGCTCCCGGGGCCGGACACCAGCGGTGCCGGCGCGGCGACGCGGTACAACCGCCAGTCGGCAGAGCGCCAGACCAGCTGCAGGTACGGCAGGCCGGCGGCGATGAGGCGTGCCTCCCGGAGCCCGGCCGGGTCCAGCGGCGCCGCGGGCAGCGCCACGAAGCGGACGCCGTTGCCCAGCAGCCACGCCCGGTAGGCGGCGGGCGTCAGCCGCTCGTCGGCGTAGAAGATCGGGTTCAGGCGCCGGTCGAGCTGGCGCTCCCAACCCCGGGCCAGCGGGACGCGCCGGGCCAGGAAGGCGCTCTCCCAGTGGTTGCGCGTGAACGGCACCTCGACGCGCCCGCGGTTGGCGCCCTCCTGGCGCAGCTGGGCGATCAATGGTGCGTAGTAGGAGCGCGAGGCCGTCGGGTCGTCGATGCCCTTGCGCGCTTCGCCGATCACCTCGCTCCACTGCCAGGCCACCGCCCCGGCGAGCAGCAGCACGAAGAGCGCCCGCGCCCGGCGCCCGGGGCGCGGGCCGGCGGCGAGCAGGAGCGGCGCGAGGAAGCCGGTGCCCAGGCGCGTCACGTTGCCGCCCAGCGGCGTGGCGACGAGGAACGAGGCGACGGCCGCCGCTGCGTAGAGCAGCGCGGCGTGGCGCAGGCCGCGCCGGGCGGGCGCGAGCACCGCCGCGGCGCCCAGGCTGAGCGTCACGAGCGCCGCCAGCGCCGACACGGAGAACGGCTCGGTTCCGCCCTCCGGGAACGCGAGCGCCAGGGCGCACACCGTCGTGAGCGCCGCCACGGCCACGACCAGCGCGTCGCGCCGGCGCTGCGCGAGGAAGACGCCGGTCGCCGCCAGCGCCAGGAACACGCCGGCCACGGGGCTCGTCGGCGCGCAGGCCAGCGCCAGCGCGACCGCGAGGCGGCGGTGGCCGTGCAGGAGGGCGGCCATCGCCCCCAGGCCGACCGTCACGCCGAGCGCGTAGGTCAGGCGCCCGACCAGCAGGTCGCCGATGCAGCACACGGCGAACGCGCAGCAGGCCAGGCGCACCCGCCGCGCGCCGAGGCCGCGCAGCGTCAGCTCGAACAGCACGGTCGAAGCGGTGGCCGCCAGGAGCCCGGTCAGGCGCAGCCCCAGCAGCGACGCCAGCGGCGGGAACACCAGCGAGTAGCCGGGCATGTGGTGCCCGGCGTACCAGGCGTTGTCCCACACGACGAAGCCGTGGTGGCCGAACAGCCAGGTCCGGTAGACCTGGGCGGCGAGATCCGGCGTCCGCGGCGCGGCGACCGCCCAGCACCCGGCGAGCACCAGCGTCAGCAGCCAGGCACGCGGCAGCGGCCGGACCGCCGGTGCGCCCGCTGGGATGACCGCCATGCACGGGTCATAGCCCCGGCGGCCTGAACCATGCCTGAACAGCGTGTCGTACAGACGTCATTCAGGCACACTCGGATACACCGTGACCATGGTGTGGCCTCTGCCACGCGCACGTGTGGCGCCCGTGGCGATCGTTCTCGCCGCCGTGACCGTGGCGGCGCTCTCGCTCCTGCTGGGAAGCGCGCTGCGCGCCGACCCGCTGGGGTGGCTGCGCTGGGGCCGCGCGATCGCGCTCGGCGAGGGGCCGTTCTCGACGCTCGACTACCCCTCGTGGAAGCCGCTGCCGGTGCTGCTGACGGTGCCGCTGGCGTTCTGCGGGGCGCTCGGACCGACCCTGTGGCTCGTGGTGGTGCGGGCGGCGGGGATCCTCTCGTTCCTGCTCGTCTTCGACCTCGGTCGCCGCCGGGCCGGCTGGACGGCCGGGATCGTGGCCGCCGGGGCGGTCGCCCTGATCCCGACCTGGTGGCCCACGATGGTGGGTGGCGGCATCGAGCCGTTGCTCGTGCTGGCCGCGTGCCTGGCGATCGACCGCCACGAGCGCGGCCGCGACGGCCAGGCCGTGCTGCTGCTGGGCGTGATGGCCATGGGCCGGGAGGAGGCACTGGGCCTCCTGCTCCTCGCCGGCCTGTGCCTCGGGCGCCGCGACCGGCGGTGGGTGCTGTGGACGGGGCTCGGCGCCGTCGGCGTGCTGGCGCTGTGGCTCACCGGTGACTGGCTGGGGTCGGGAGACCCGCTGCACGGCGGTGAGCTGGCGCGATCGGCGCCCGACGCGGTCGCGCTGCGGCTGTCGGGGGCGCCGCTGGGGGTCGGCGCCGGGACGGTCGCCGGCATCCTCACCGCCCCGGTCTGGTTCGCGGCCGGCGCCGGGGCGTGGTCGGCGCTGCGCTCCAGGGACCGCACGCTCGTCACCGCGCTCGTCGCGGCCCTGGCGTGGATCGCGACCGATCTGGTGATGGCCGGTGAGGGCTTCCCGCTGCCGGCGCGCTTCCTCTTCCCGCCGGCGGTGGCCCTCAGCATCGTGGCGGGGGTGGGCGCGACCGTCCTGCTGGACGCCGTGGCGCGCGGGCTCGGCCTGCCCGAGCCGGCGCCCGAGCCCGCGCCGGAGCAGGGGCGGGCGCCATGACCGCGCTGCGCCACCTCGGGATGGCGCTGGTCGCGGCGCTGACGTTCGGCGGTGGAGTGGTGGCGGCGCGCTACGTCACCGTCGGCCGGTCCGGGGGCGGGGGCGGGGGCGGACCGGCGATCGTCCACGTCGCCGCCACCGGTCGCGGGCCCATCGTCCCGCCGTCCTTCCTGGGGCTGTCGGTCGAGTGGGACAGCGTCGTCGCCTATACGGGCTCCACCGGGCGGCGCCGGAGCGACCTGCCGGCCCTGCTGAGGCCGCTGGCGCGAGCCGCGGGGTCGCCGCTGGCGCTGCGGATCGGCGGCGACACGGGCGACCAGGCCTGGTGGAACCCCGGCGGTCGGCCACGGCCGCGCACGGTGCTGCAGGACGTCGGACCCGCGACGCTGGACGCCGTCGCCTGGCTCGCACGAGGGCTCGGCGGCCCGCTGACCCTCGGGCTGAACCTCGCGCTCGGCGACCCCGCCAACGCCGCGACGCTGGTCGCCGAGGCGAGGCGCCGCCTTCCCGCGGGCGCGCCGGCCGCGCTGGAGATCGGCAACGAGCCCGACCTCTACCGGCACGGCCACACGTTCAGCAGCGGGGGGCACCTGCACCGGCGCCTCGTCAAGGACCCGCACTACAGCGTCGCGATCTACGCCCGCCAGGTCGATCGCTACCTGCGCCGGCTGAGCCGCCGCGGCGGCCCCCGCCTCGTGGTCGGCGGGTTCGCCGGTCCTGGATGGTGGCCGTCGCTTCCGCGCCTGCTGCGCGGCTGGGGCCGTCGCGCGGAAGCCATCGCCGGCCACCTCTACGCGCTGCCGCAGTGCAGCGCGCCGACACCGCCGGCCACGTGGCTCATGAGCACGAGCGCCTCCCGCGACCGGGTCGCCACGCTGGCGCCGCTGGCCGCCATCGCCCGCCGGCACGGGCTTCCGCTGCGGGTCGCCGAGCTCAACTCGGCGGCGTGCGGCGGGCGCTCGCACTTCAGCGACACCCGCGCCGCGGCGCTGTGGCTCACCGACACCCTGTTCTCGATCCTGCGCCTCGGCGCGGCCGGAGCCGACGTCCACACCTGGAGCGGTGCCGAGTACGCGCCGTTCGCGACGGCCGGATCGCGCGTCACGGCGCGCCGGCCGCTGCAAGGGATGCTGGCGTTCGCCAAGGCGGCCCCCACGGGCAGTCACCTGGTCCCGACGGCGGTCCACGGCGGCCGCGGGCTGCGCAGCTGGGCCACCGTCGACCCGCACGGGGTCGTGCGGGTCGCCCTGCTGGCGCCCCGGGCGCAACGCGTCCGCGTCGCCGCCGGTGGACGCACGGGCTGCGCGCAGGTGTGGGGCTCGCCGGCGCAGCGCGGTGGCGCCGGCTGCCGGTGCCCGACCGCGGGCCGGTATCCGGTGAGCCTCCGCGCCCGCTCGCTGGCGGTCCTGACGCTCGGCGCGCCCGCTGGAGCAGCGTGCGGGTCGCCGGCCCCGACCCGTCGTCCGGGAGGGACACCGTGACCCTGAACGATGTGCCGCGCGGACCGTTCGGTTCGGCTGCGCCCGTCACCACCGGGGGGCCGGCATGGCTCGCGTGACGGTCGCCAGGCTGCGCCGCGGCCCGCGCCGGCTGCCACGGCTCGCCCCCTGGGCGACCGGCCGGCTGCCCGAGCTCGCGCTCGTGCTCGCCCTCATGGCCTGGGCGATCCACGCGCGGACACGGGATCTGGGAGCGCCGCTGTGGATCGACGAGGGGATCTCGCTCGGCGTGGCCCACCACAGCCTGCTGTCGATCCCCGGCGTGCTGCGTCAGGACGGCGCCCCGCCGCTGTTCTACCTCGTGCTGCACGTCTGGGCCGGCCTCTTCGGGTACACGTCGCGGTCCGGGCACGCGCTCTCGCTGCTGTTCGCCGTGCTCGCCGTGCCGGCCGCGTACTGGGCGGCCAGCGTGCCCTTCGGGGGCCGGGCCGGCGTCCTGGCCGCCGCGATCGTGGCGCTGGACCCCTTCGCGGGGACCTACGCCATCGAGGTCCGCATGTACTCGCTGCTGTTGTTGGTGGCGTTGCTGGCGACGGGCGCGTTCCTGCGGGCGTTCGTGGCCCATCCCGGCGACCGCGGCTGGGCGGCCGGGTTCGCCGTCGCGCTGGCGGCGGTGATGTACACCCACAACTGGGGACTCTTCTTCGCCGCCGCCGCCGGCCTGGTCTGGCTCGGGCTGGTCGCCGCCACCCCCGGGCCGACACGGCGGGCCGTGATGGTCTCCGGCCTCATCGGCTTCGCCGGAGCCCTGGTGCTCTTCGCGCCGTGGATCCCGACCGTCCTCGACCAGGCGCGCCACACGGGCGCGCCGTGGTCGCACGCGCCCCGCTTCCACTCGATCGGCCGGGCGTTCAAGCAGCTGCTGGGCGGCAATGTCTCGGAGACCGTCCTCGTGCTGTTCGCCCTCGCCGGCGCCGTCACGCTGTTGCGTCCGCGCTCGGCGCCGGCGGCCAGGGCGGCGCTGGCCACGCTCGCCCTGACGCTGCTGACGTTCGCCATCGCCTACGCCTGGTCCAACGTCGGCTCCCCGGCGTGGGCGCTGCGCTACCTGTGCGTCGTGCTCGCGCCCGCCGCGATCGTCATCGGCGCCGGCCTGTCGCGCGTGGGTCCCGTCGCCGCGGTGGTGATCGTGGTCGTGTTCATCGGCTCGTGGTATGGCAAGCCGACGCACGCGTCAGTGGCCCACAAGAGCAACGTCGCGACCGTGAGCCGCCGGCTCGCCGGCTCGCTCCCGGCCGGCACCCAGGTGTTCTCCACGCAACCCGAGCAGGTGCCGGTCCTGCACTTCTACCTCCCGCCCGGGCTGCGGTACGTGACCCCGCTGGGGCCCGTCCCCGACCCACGCGTCATGGACTGGCGCGACGCCATGAAGCGGCTGGACCGGCCGGCGGCCGCCGCGACGTTCGCGGGCGTGCTCCGGGGGCTGCGCCCCGGCGAGCGGCTCCTGCTCGTCCAGCCGCGGTTCTCGGCCCCGACGGCGCCGTGGACGCGCCGCATCCGGCAGCTGGCCCGGCGCGTCCTGCGCGAACGCAGCGGCGACCCCAACGTCGTGGTCGTGCGCTCGGTCGTCCCGCATCACGGCGTCGGCCGCGCCACCGTGTCGGGCCTCGTGCTCCAGCGCCGGCGCGGAGGGGGCCGATGAACGTTCCCGTCACCGGGACGCCATCGCATCGTGCGACGAGCCTGGTGCCGCACCGGCCGCTGCTCGTCGCGCTGCTGCTCGCCGTGCTGACCGCCAGCGCGGCGGGCCTCCCGATCCAGCGCGCCGAGAACCGGCAAGGACGGCTGTCGGCCGACGAGCACGCCTACCTGCGCCTCGCCCGGGACATCGTCGAGCGCGGCCACTGGGGCGACCTCGGGCTCAAGCAGCCGTTCCGCTGGGCGCCCGGCACGCCGGTGCTCTTCGCCGCCACCGCGAAGCTCACCGGCCGGCCGGTGAGTCGCCGGACCGCGTACGACGCGCAGATCGTGATCGGGACGCTCCTGGTCCCAGCGACCTTCCTGCTCGCGTTCCTGCTGGCGGGCCCCGTCGCCGGGCTGCTCGCGGGGGCCGCGGTGGCGTTCTACGAACCGCTGATCCGCGCCACGGCGACGGCCGGCACCGAGACGCTCGGGGCGCTGATGATCGTCCTGACGGCGATCGCGCTCGTGCTGGCGTTCCGGCACCCGCGACCACTGATCTTCGCGGCGCCCGGCGCCATGCTCGGTCTGGCCGCCCTCGTCCGCGGCGACCTCGTCCCCGTGGCGGTGCTCCTGCCGGTGGCGGTCGCCGTCGCCGTCGGCCGGACGGCTCGCCGCCGCACCGGGCTGCTGGCGGGCGCGGCGATGCTGGCCGGCGCGGTGGTGGTGATGACGCCGTGGTCGATCCTGGCCAGCGGCCACGCCCGGCACTTCGTGCCGGTGACCGACGGCGGCGCGGCGAACCTCTTCGTGGGGACCGACCTGCCGGCCGGCGGGACGATCTTCGGCGTCAAGCGCCGGTACGCCGCGCAGACCCGGCGCGTCCACCCCGCCGTCCGTCACGTCAGGGCCTACGCGCTGCGCGAGCAGCTCGTGCTCGACGCCGTCGCGGCCCGCTATCCCGGCAAGACGCGTGAGGCCGCCCTGCGCGCCGCCGCCCGCGAGAACCTGCGCCGCTACGCCCTGGGACGACCCGTGGCGTTCGCCGGCATGGAGGCCCGCAAGCTCTGGCGCATGTGGGGCGGCGCCTACGCCGGCACCCACCACCGCGCCGGCCCGCTGTCGGTGTGGGAGCACCGGCTGCTGGCGCTGCTGGCCGTCATCGGCCTGGTCGCCGGCGCCGTCGTCGCCCGGAACGTCCTGCTGACGCTGCTGGCGGTGCTCGTCGTCCTGACGACGCTCGTCGACGTCGCCTTCGTCTCCGAGGCGCGGCACAACGTGCGGCTCATGCCGGTGCTCCTGGCCGCGGGGGCGGCCGGCTGGTGCCTGGTCGTCATCCCGCGTGTACGCGCGCGAAGGCGAAGCGCCCCGCGCCCCGTCCCCGGCACGTGAGCGCGACGCGCGTGGGCGCCGAGCCCGCGGCGGCCGGGCCCGCCTCGACGCGGCGCTCGGGGCCGCCCGACGCGTCGGCGACGTAGGTCGCCAGCGCGCCACCCGGCGCCAGGGCGATCGTCAGCCGCACCGGGCGATGCACCGGCACGGCCACCGATGGCCCGGTCGCGACGCCCTGCGGGGACGACACGAAGGCCCGGGCGCGGCCGTGGCGGACCTCGATGCCGCGCACGCCGGTGCCGAGGTTGACGGCCAGGCCGACGGCGGCGTCGCCGCGGGGCGCGTCGATCAAGGTCGTCGCCGTGAGCCGGTCGGCGACGACCTGCCGGGCCACGAACGACATCGGCCCCGCGCAGCTCTCCGTGAGCGTCCCGCCGCCCGTCGCCAGCTCCGGCGGCGCGTCGTACAGCCATTCCCAGCCGGGCTGAAGGCCGTTGGAGAACCCGTCCGAGAAGCCG
>JAWVGD010000482.1:0-8560 GCA_033855515.1 Baekduia sp. | reverse complement strand
AGGCGAAGATCACCGGCCAGGTCTGGCGCATCGAGCGCTACCGCGCCGGCTGCCCCGTCTGCGGATCCGCCTACCCCTCCGCCAACGCCGCCCGGCGCTGCTTCGACGGCTCGCTGGAGCGCGCGATCCGCGCCGCCGGCTTCGAGCCGGCCAAGCGCGGCCCGCGGCGCCGCGCCGAGGTCGACCTCTCCGAGCGCGCGACCGCGCGGCTGGAGCACGACGCCCGCGTGGCCGTCGACGCCGCGCTCGCCCGCGCCGCCGACGCCGAGACGCGGGCCGAGCGCCTCGCGGCGCAGCTCGAGCGCGCCCGCGCCCGGGCCGCCGCGCCGGCGAAGGTCAAGACGAAGATCGTGCGCGAGCGGGTCGCCGACGCGGCCGCGCTGGCCCGTGTCCAGCGCCGCGCCGACACCGCCGAGAACCGCTCCGCGGCCACGAAGTCCGAGCTGGCCGAGGCCAAGATGGACGCCGCCGAGGCGCGCCGGACCGCCGTCAAGCTCGCCTCCCGCCTGGAGCGCGCCGAGGCGACGATCGCCGAGGCTCGCGCCCAGAAGCGCGGCGTCAGCGCCGAGCTGGCCGAGGCACAGGTCGCCGCCGAGCGCGCGCAGGCCCGTGCGGCCGCCGCCGAGCAGGCGCTGGCCGAGGCCCGCGGCACGGTCCGCGTCGAGCGTGTCGTCCAGGTGCCGCCCGAGCAGCAGATCGTCGACGAGGCCATCCGCCGCGCCAACGCCGCCGAGGAGATCGCACGGCGCGCCGAGTCGCGAGCCGTCAAGGCCGAGCGCGAGTACGCCGAGGTCGCCGTGGCGGCCACCGGCGCGCCGCGCAAGCTCACACCCGCCGAGCTCGACGGCCTGCGCTCCGCGGGGCCGGCCGGCCCGGCGCTGCTGGCCGACGCGCTGAAGGCACTCGCGGTCGCGCGCCGCACCGACAGCCGCGTCAGGCTCGAGGAGGCGCTGGCCCTGGTGGCCTGCGCCGCCGTCACCTGGCGCGACCGGCTTTAGCGGCCGGCGCCCGCCCCTGGGGAGCGACGCGGACGCCGGGGGGAGAGCCGGAGAGGGGACTCGAACCCCTGGCCTACTGATTACAAATCAGTTGCTCTACCAGCTGAGCTACTCCGGCATGGGGGCGGCAGTCTAGGCCGCGCCCGTGATCGCGTGTTCGATGTTGCCGTGGCCGTTGGTCGACACGACGTGCTCGTAGGGCGGGCCGTCATCGTCGGGCTCGTCGTTGAGGCGGCGCTCCAGCTCGCCGAGGACCGTCCCGAACAGCAGATGGCGCCAGGCGGCCTGGGCGAACGCCCGCGGGTTCGTGCCGAGAGTCGGCAGCTCGTCGCGGGCGGGGTGGAGGCGGTCGGTCAGCAGCACCAGCGGCCAGGAGCCGAGGTGCTCGCCGAGGCCGGCCGCCGGCCCGCGGGCCCAGCCCGGCAGCGGCATGCGGCGTGAGACGGCGGCGTAGACCGCGCCGAACGCGGCGCCGTTGGCCAGGTGCAGCGCCAGCCCGACCACGGGCCAGGCGCGGCCCGTGGTGACGAACTTGCCGAGCAGCTCGGTGTCGGTGTAGCGGACGCCGAAGACGCGCTGGTCCAGGGGCTGTTGCTGGGCCCAGACGCCGGCGGCGACTGCCCCGGCGACGGCTCCGCGGGCGATGCGGGCACGGTCGTTGGCCATCGATCCACTGTAACCGTCCGATGGCCCCCGGGGTACGCCAGTCGTGGAGAGCAATCGTCATCTGGCCCGCGCGCGCAACAAGGGCGTCAACCCGCTCGTGTACTGGATCGTGCGGGCCCTGTTCCAGCCGTTCTTCCACGTCTACTTCCGGATGTCGCGCATCGGGCGCGAGCACATCCCCGCCGACGGGCCGGTCATCTTCGCCGCGAACCACCGGTCGTTCCTCGACCCGTTCGTGATCGCGTGCATGTCGCGCCGGCCGCTGTACTACGTGGCCAAGAAGGAGCTCTTCGCCGGTCGCCTGACCGCGTGGTTTCTCAACAGCCTCGGCGCGTTCCCGATCGATCGCGGGCACGCCGACGAGGACGCCATGGGCACTGCTCGCGAGATCCTCCAGCGCGGCGACTGCGTCCTCATCTTCCCCGAGGGCACGCGCATCCGTCCCGGCACGCTCGGCGCCCCCAAGCGCGGCGTCGGCCGCCTGGCGCTGGAGACCGGAGCCCCCGTCATCCCGGTCGCCGTCATCGGCACCGAGGACATCCGCAAGAAGTGGCGCATCCGGCCGCACAAGGTCTCGATCCGCGCCGGCGCGCCGCTGCGCTTCCCGACCGTCGACCAGCCCTCCGCCCAGCTCGCCGGCGCGGTCACCGAGCGCATCTGGCCCTGCGTGATGCTGCAGTGGGAGTGGCTCGGCGGTCTGCCGCCGATCCGCCGCGCCGCCGTCATCGGCGCCGGCTCCTGGGGCACCGGCCTGGCCGTCGCGCTCGCGCGCGCCGGCGTCGAGGTCGAGCTCGCCACCCGGACGCCGCAGCAGGCGGCGCTGCTCAAGGACGCCCGCGTCAACGAGCACTACCTGCCGGGCGAGCCGCTCCCCGACGAGATCACGGTCGTCGGCGCCGCCGAGCTGGAGCTCGGCCGCCACGACCTCGTCGTCCTCGCCGTCCCGGCCCGCGCGCTGCCCGAGGTCATGGCGGCCCACGGCGCCGCGATCACCGCGCGCACCGGCGTCCTGGTGGCGTCCAAGGGGCTCGTCGCGCCGCTCGGGATCCTGCCCTCGGTCTACGTGGCCGAGCGGACCGCCGCGCGCGCGGTCGCCTGCCTCGGCGGGCCCGGGCACGCCGCCGACGCGCTCGACCACGGTGCCGCGCTGGTCGCCGGCTCCAGCGACGCCGGCCTCGGCCGCCAGATCGCCGACCTGCTCAACCGCGCAGGGCTCTCGGCCGAGACGTCGACCGACACCGTCGGTGTCGAGCTCGCCGGCGCCGCCAAGAACGCCGCCGCCTTCGCCGCCGCCGCGGCCGGCCCGGCCGGCCCCAACGCCGCCGGGGCCGCCGCCGGGCGGGTGTTCGCCGAGGTCGACGCCTACGCCCGTCGCCGCGGCGCCCACGCCGACACCTTCGCCGGGCTCGCCGGCACCGGCGACCTGATCGCCACCATCGTCGCCGCCGGCTCGCGCAACCGCCGCGCCGGCGAGCTGCTGGCCACGGGCACCGCGCCGGCCGACATCGAGCATGCGCTCGGGCACTTCCCCGAGTCGATGGACGCCCTGCCGCTCCTGGCCCGCGCGCTGCGCGAGGGCGGCATCGACGCGCCCACGGTCAACGGCCTGGCCGACGTCGTCGAGGGTCGCGCCGACGCCGGCGACTGGGCTGCGGCGGTCACCGCGCCGCCGCGGCGAAAGCGCTTCGCCCGGGCGGCGTAGCCCGGATAGGCTGACGTGCGTGGACAAGCCCCAGCTCGATGCGGAGTTCTCGGAGCTCTACCGGGCGCATCTGAAGGACGTGTACTCCTACGCGTACTACCGGGTGGGCAACCACCACGACGCCGAGGACCTGACCGAGCAGACGTTCCTGCAGGCCTACCGGCACTTCGAGCGGGCGGTGGCCGAGTCCGACGGGCGGCCGATGCGCCCGTGGCTGATCCGGATCGCGCACAACCTCGCGGCGAACCTGTACCGCGACCGCTCGCGCAAGCCGCAAACCCCGATCGACGACTCCGAGACCCTGCGCACGATGCACACCACGGAGGATCTCGTGGAGGGACGCGACGAGTTGGCGCGAATCCTTACGGGTGTCAAGGAGCTTCCGGACGATCGTCGCGAGGCGCTGATCATGCGCTTCGCCCTTGGCATGGACAACCGCGAGATCGCGCGGGCCATGGGGCGGACCGACGGCGCCACGAAGGTCCTGCTGCACCGCGCCATCAAGCAGCTGGAAGAGATCGTCGCCACGAAGCAGGCCGGGTGAGCGGCCGATGAGCGAGACCTTTGGAGACTTCGAGGGCCTGCTGAAGCGGGCGCTGACGCCGGTGGATCCCCCGGCGGACCTGGCCAAGCGCATGGAGTACACGCTGGCCGAGCTGACCGGGCTCGCCCAGGACGAGCTCGAGAGCTGGGAGCTGCGGACGATGCGCGACCCCCGCAACTGGGTGCGCCCGGTGGCGGCCGTGGCCGTCGGGACGACCGCGGGCGCGGCGCTCGTCGTCCTCCGCGTCCGCCAGCAGCACCGCCGGCGCGCCCTGAAGGCGACCGATCCGCTCGACCTCGCCCAGCGCACGCTGCGGGCCGTCGCCGACGAGACGCGGCGCATCGTCGATCGCTGAGGTCGGTCACGCCCCCGCCAGAGTTGGCGCGCGCCGATGATCCGGCTGCCGGGATGCGGCGTAGGAACTTGCCGTGGCCGAGCCGACCGACCTGAGCCTCCTCGCCGACGAGGACCTGATGCAGCTCGTGCGTCAAGGTGACTCGCAGGCGTTCGCGATGATCTACGAGCGTCACTGCACGGCCGCGTTCTCGCTCGCCTACCGGATGACCGGCCGCCGCGGTGCCGCGGAGGACGTCGTCCAGGAGGCGTTCCTGTCGCTGTGGCGCTCCGGCGCCCGCTACGACCGCACCCGCGGCAGCGTCCGCACCTGGGTGCTCGGCATCGTCCACCATCGGGCGATCGACGCGCTGCGCCGCAGCGTCGTCCACGACAAGCGCCGCGCGAGCGACGAGGGCATCGAGGAGCGCTTCGAGGCCAAGGAGCGCACCGACGTCCAGGCGGCGCGCCGCGAGGAGGCCACCGAGGTGCGCAGCGCGCTGGCGAGCTTGCCCGACGAACAGAGCAAGGCCATCGAGCTTGCATACTTCGGAGGGTTCTCCCACTCGGAGATCGCCGCCATGCTCGAGACCCCCATCGGAACCGTGAAGGGCCGCATCCGCCTCGGGCTCGAGAAGCTCCGCGGCCAGCTCGGGCACTTCGCGGAGGTCCCCGCATGACCTGCTCGCATCGCGACGACGCCGGGCCGTGGGTGCTGGGCGCCCTCGACGATGTCGAGGCCGCGGCCTTCACGACCCACCTCGAGGCATGCCACGCGTGCCGCGACGAGGTCGCCCAGCTGCAGCCGGTCGCCGACGTCCTGCCGATGGCCGCGCCGCAGGTCGTGCCGCCGGCCGCGCTGAAGGACCGCATCATGGCCGTCGTCGAATCCGAGGCGCAGCTGCTGCGCGCCGCGGGACCCGAGGCCGACCGGCCGCCCGCGCGCGCGACGGAGCGGTCCGGGCGCCCGTCGTGGCGTCGCCGGCTGCGCCCGATGCCGCCCGCCGTCCTGGCGACCGCCCTGCTGGCCGTCGGGGTCGCTGCCGGGGTGCTGCTGTCGGCCGGCGGCGGGGCGAGCACGACCACGCGTCCGGGCTTCGGGCCCAGGGGCGCAGAGGTCGCGCTGCGCGTGAGCAACGGCAGCCACGGCGAGCTCGACCTCCAGCACATGCCGGCGCCGCCGCCGGGCCGCGTGTACCAGGTGTGGCTCGTCACGGGCAAGCATCAGCCGCGGCCCACGCACACGCTGTTCACCGTGCCGTCCGACGGGCGCGCGCGCGTCGACATCCTCGAGTCGCTGAAGGGCACCGACAAGGTGCTGGTCACCGCCGAGCCGCCGGGCGGCAGCTCGCGGCCGACGTCGGCGCCCGTCGTGGGCGCCGACCTCGCCTGACCGTCGGCGGGATGCGCGCGTCCCGCTGCTAGCGTGCGGCGCGCCATGGCCACCTGCTACCGCCACACGAACCGCGAGACGGGCGTCTCGTGCTCGAACTGCGGGCGACCGATCTGCCCGGACTGCATGACGCCGACCTCGGTCGGCATGCGCTGCCCGGAGTGCGCGAAGCAGAAGACCAAGGTGCGCACCGCGCGGACGATCGCCGGCGGCGAGCCGCGCGTCACCTACGCGATCATCGCGATCTGCGCGGTGCTGTTCCTGGCGACCGGGTCGTTCGGGACCACGAGCGCGGGCGGCAACCGCCTGTACGGCAACCTCGCGCTGCAGGGCACGATCGGCATCCACGAGCTGCACGATTACTGGCGCCTGATCACCAGCGGGTTCCTGCACAGCGGGTTCCTGCACATCTTCTTCAACATGTACCTGCTGTATCTGCTGGGCCCGCAGCTCGAGCGGATCATGGGGCCGACGCGGTTCGGCGCCCTCTACTTCACCGCGCTGCTGTTCGGCTCCTTCGGCGCCCTGTGCCAGACGTCGACGGCGCTCGTCGTCGGCGCCTCCGGTGCGGTCTTCGGCCTCATGGGCGCGACGGCCATCGAGCAGCGTCGCCGCGGCTACGACCCGTTCAGCGGCGGGCTCGGCGGGCTGATCCTCATCAACCTGGCGATCGGCTTCATCCCGAGCTTCCACGTGGCCTGGGGCGGCCACGTGGGCGGCCTGGTCGGCGGCGTCCTGGCGGCGCTGGCCTTCGACCAGGCCGACCGCCGGCGGATGCCGTGGCTGGGGTACGCGGCCTGTGTCGTGCTGGCCGTCGTGGCCGTCGTGGGCGCGATCGCCGTCTCCGGCAACGTGCACGACTACACGCTGTAGCGCGCCGCCCGCCGCTACAGCGCCAGGCGATGGACCTCGCCCGGCGCGTCGCGCACCCGGCCGGGGTGCAGCGCGTGCGCGAGGGTCTCGAGCCCGTCGACCAGTCGCGGGCCCGGACGCGAGAAGTAGGCCGCGGCGTCGAGCGCGACGAGCTCCTTGGCGCCGGTCGAGCGCAGCTCGCCGGCGAACCGGGCGGCCTCCTCGAGCGCGCGCGGGCCGTCATAGCCGCACGGGATGCAGAGGAGGACGTCGGGCCGCGCGGCGCGCACGGCGTCCCAGTCGACCTGCTCGCTGTGCTCCCCGGGGAAGCCGAGGAGGTCGACGCCGCCGGCCAGCTCGATGACCTGCGGCGTCCAGTGGCCCGCGACGAACACCGGGTCGAACCACTCGAGGGCGACGAGCGTGCGGGCCGGGGCGTCCTCGACGGCGGTCTTGATGCGGTCGACGCGGGCGCGCAGGCGCGCGACGAGGTCCACGCCCTCCTCTTCGGCGTCGGTCGCCAGCGCGACGGTGCGGATGTCGCCCATGGTCTCGCCGAACGTCTTGGGGTCCAGCGCGATGACCTTCGGGCGCGGCTCGAGCCGCTGCGCCACGGCGGTCACGTCGTCGTAGCTCACGGCGCAGACCGGGCAGAGCGCCTGAGTGACGATGAGGTCGGGCTGGAGCTCGGCGAGCAGCGCTTCGTCGAGCGCGTAGATGGCCTGGCCCTGCTCGGTGCGCTCGCGGACGGCGGCGTCGATCTCGCCCGCCGAGAGCCCGGCGGGCAGCAGGTCGCGCGTGACGCGCGCCACGCCGGCCGTCTGCGCCGGGAAGTCGCATTCGTGGGTGACGCCGACGACGCTGTCGCCGAGCCCGAGGGCGTACAGCAACTCGGTAGCGTGCGGCACGAGGCTGACGATCCGCATTGGAGGCGAGGATATGGCAGAGCTGCTCGACGATCCCACCATCGAGGACCGGCTGTCGGGGCTGGACGGCTGGCGCCGCGAAGGGGAGGCGATCGCGGTCGACCGCGAGTTCCCGGACTTCGCCGCGGCGATGCGCTACGTGGGCCTCGTGGCCGACGCGGCCGAGGCGGCCAACCACCATCCCGACATCCTCATCCATTCGTGGAACAAGGTGCGCCTGACGGTGACCAACCACAACGCCGGCGGCCTCACGCAGCCCGACTTCGAGCTGGCCGCGACGGTCGACGCGCTTCCCGGCGGCTGAGTCCGCTCCGCGGCGCGTGGTACCGTGCCGTTGTCGCTGGCATGAACGACGACCCTTCTCGAAGTAGCGCCGGGCTCGCCCCCGGCCTCCCGGCGTGACCGTTCTGCTGCTGCTCGCGGTCGTGGTCCTGATCGCCATCAACGCCTTCTTCGTGGCCGCGGAGTTCGGCCTCGTCCGCTCGCGCCGCTCGTCGCTGCAGGAGCTGGCCGATGATGGTTCGGCCGGCGCCCGCCGGGCGCTCGAGCTGCACGACGACCTCAACCAGTACCTGTCGACGTGCCAGTTCGGCATCACGCTCGCCTCGCTGGGCATCGGCTTCCTGGGCGAGCCGGCCGTCGCCACCATCTTCGAGCCGATCTTCGGCGGCCTGTCGCACGGCGTGAACGTCGGCATCTCCGTGGCCATTGCCTACATCCTGGTGACGACGTTCCACGTCTCCTTCGGCGAGCAGGTCCCCAAGATCTTCTCGATCATCCACCCGGACCGGACCGCGATCCGGGTCGCGCGCCCGCTCAAGGCGTTCGAGAAGGCGATGCGCCCGTTCATCACGGCCCTCAACGCGCTGTCCAACGCGGTCCTGCGCCTGCTGCGCGTCGATCCCGACGCGGCCTCCGAGGAGGGCGCGACGCCCGAGGAGCTGCGCATCCTCATCGGGCAGGCGCGCGCGGGCGGCAAGCTCGACGCGGGCGAGGCCGGGATGCTGAGCGGCGTCTTCCACCTGCACGAGCAGGAGGCGCGCCAGGTGATGACGCCGATCCCGGCCGTCGTCACCGTCGATCTCTCCGAGGACGTCGAGACGGCGCTGCGGCGCTGCATCTCCTCCGGCCACACGCGCCTGGTCG
>JAWVGD010000481.1:0-3790 GCA_033855515.1 Baekduia sp. | reverse complement strand
CGGGGAAGACCACGTCGGCGCCGAGCAGCCCCTCGCCGGGACGCAGCGCCACCGGCTCGCCCGCGTGCGTCCAAGCGCCGCTGCGCCCGATCGTGACGGGGAGCACCTCGTGGCCCGCCGCTGCGATGCCCTCGCGCACGAACGCGGCCGACTGCAGGGAGACCTCGTGCTCGGAGGACCGCCCTCCGGCGAGGACTGCGACGCGCATCAGGGCGTCGGCGTCGCGCTCGGCGACGGCGTCGGCGTGGGCGTCGGGGTCGAGTCGGGCGTCGCCGGCAGCTTGAAGTGACCGACCTTGAAGGTGACGACCGCCCCCGGGGTCACGTTCGTCCCCGCCGACGGACTCTGGCCGACGACCGTCCCGTCCTGGTTCGGATCGCTGACGGTCTGGCGGACCGCGTGGCCCTTGAGGCCCGCGTCACGCAGCGCCTGGCGCGCGGCCGCCGGCGTCTTGCCCGACAGGTCGGGCACCTGCGGCGCCTTCTTGGCCACCGTGAGCGCCACGGTCGCGCCCGGCTTGACCGAGCTTCCGGCCGCGGGCGACTGCGCGAGCACGGTCCCCGGGGACTCGCTGGTCGAGACCTCCGAGGCCTGCGTGACCTTGAAGCCCTTGCCCTCGAGCAGGCCGCGGGCCTCGGCGACCGTCTTGCCGATCACGGACGGGATGGCGACGGGCTGGGCGCCGCGCGAGACCGTCAGGCGCACCGTGGCGCCCTTGTCGGCCGTCGAGCCCTCGGGCGGGCTCGACGAGATGACCCGGCCGGCCTTGACGTCGAGCGAGTAGGCCTGCGTGCTCGAGACCTTGAAGCCGGCGCCACGCAGCGCCCGCTCGGCATCGGCCTGCGGCATGCCCGTGACGGGCGGGACCGTCGCCGACCCCGGCCCATCGGAGACGAACAGCCGCACGGTGGAGCCCCGATCGGCCTGCTCGCCGGGGCGGGGGTTCTGGGTGGCGACGCGATCCCTGGGCACCTGGGCGTTGATCACGCGCTGGATGTCGACCTCGAAGCCGCGGTTCTGGAGCGTCTGAGCGGCGACGCTCGAGCGCTGCCCGACGACATCGGGGACGATCGCCTGCTTGGGCTGCAGCAGCTCATACGCGCCCAGGGCGATCGCGGCCAGGGCGAGCAGGGCCAGCAGCCACAGCCACCAGCGCCGGCGGCCGGCGTCCTCCTCGACGACCACGGGTTCGACGGGCGCGTAGGCCGTCGCCTCCATCGGCGCGTCGCGCGCGGCCTGCAGGGCGGCGATGAACGTGTCGGCGTCCTGGAAGCGGTCTTCGGGCGCCTTGGCGAGCGCTCGCATCGCGATCGCGTCGAGCGCCGGCGGGACCGCCGGATTGAGCTCGGCGGGCGGGACCGGCGCCTCGGAGACGTGGCGGACGGCGATCGACACGGCCGACTCGCCGTCGAACGGCACACGGCCCGTGAGCAGCTCGTAGAGGATCACGCCGACCGAGTACAGGTCCGAGCGCCCGTCGACCTGCTGTCCCTGCGCCTGCTCGGGCGAGAGGTAGTGGGCGGTGCCCATGATCGCCCCGGTCTCGGTCATCTCCGACGCGCCGGCGCGGGCGATGCCGAAGTCGGTGACCTTGACGCGGCCCTCCTCGTCGAGGATCACGTTGTGAGGCTTGAGGTCGCGATGCACGATTCCGTGCTTGTGCGCGTAGCGCGCGGCGCGCAGGATCTGGACGACGACGTCGGCCGCGAGCGCCGGCGGGAGCGCGCCGCGGTCGCGCACGATCTCCTTGAGCGTCGGCCCCTCGATGTGCTCCATCGCGATGTAGGGCGTGTCATCCCACTCGCCGCGGTCGAACACGGCGACGATGTTCGGATGCTGCAGCCCGGCGGCATGCGAGGCCTCGCGGCGGAAGCGCTCGACGAACTGCGGGTCGGCGGCGAAGCGGGGGTGCAGGACCTTCAGCGCGACGCGGCGGCCGAGCTCCTGGTCGCCGGCGCACCAGACGTCGGCCATGCCGCCGGAGCCGATCCGCGCGACGAGCCGGTAGCGCCCGTCGACCAGCACATCGGGCTGGAGGTGCGCGGTCACTTCATCCGCCCAGCGCCTGGAGGACCTGCTTGGCGACCGGGCCCGCGACGGGGCCGCCGGTGCCGTGCGCGCGCTCGATCACGACCGCGACGGCGACCTTCGGGGTGAAGCAGATGAACCAGAGGTCGTTGATCCCGGCGGCCGGGTCGACCTCGGCCGTGCCGGTCTTGCCCGCCACCTTGACACCGGTGAGCGCGGCCGCGGTGCCGGTGCCCTCGTTGACGACCCGGTACATCATCTGCGTCAGCTCGCCGGCGGCCTTGCCCGACATGACGCGCGTGGCCTCCTTGCCGAGCGGATGGGCGACCGTGCGCCCGTCCGGGTCGATCACGCGCTCGACGATCCGGGGTTGCATCCGCACGCCGCCGTTGCCGATCGTCTGCGCGACCTCGGCCATCTGCAGCGGCGTGACCAGCAGCTTGTCCTGGCCGATCGCCATGCGCCCGACGTCGATGTACTGCGAGGCCGGCGGCAGCAGCTTGCCGTTGCGGTACTCGCCGCTGGGGAGCATCTGCCGGCCGGGGTAGTCCATCGGCGGGTCGGAGTAGAAGCCGAACTTGCGCATGTAGTCGGCCATCGTCGACTTGCCGAGCTTGACCCCGACCTGCGCCCAGACGGTGTTGATCGACTGCGTCAGCGCCGTCGTGAGGTCGACCTGCCCGAACTGCTCGCCGCCGAAGTTGCTCAGCGGCGCGCCCGAGATCGTCTGCGGGCTGCGGCCGTCGAGCGTCGAGGTCGGCGTGTAACGGCCGGAATCCAGCGCGGCCGCCGCCGTCACGGTCTTGAACGTCGAGCCGGGCGGATAGCGGCCCTGGGTCGCGCGGTTGAACGTCGCGGCGCTCGTGGGATTGTTCGGGTCATACGAGGGCGTCGCCGCCATCACGCGCACCGCGCCCGAGTGGACGTCGAGCGCGACGACGGCGCCCGGGCGACCGTTGAGCGCCGCGTAGGCGGCCTTCTGCCCGGCCGGCGAGAGCGTCGTCTTGAGGTCGTCGCCCTGGTTCTGCGGCCCGAGCAGCCGCGAGATCGCGCCGACGGCGGTCGTCTCGCGCCCCGACAGCGCGTCGTTGTAGGAGTCTTCGATGCCGACGCGTCCCCGGTCGATCGAGAAGAAGCCGACGGGATGGGCGAAGAGGTCGTTGGTCGGGTAGTGGCGGGCGTAGCGCCCCTGCCCGATCGGCCGCGAGACCGCCAGCACGGAGCCGTCGGCAGCACGGATCACCCCGCGCTTGATGCGCTCCTCCTGGAGCAGGATGCGGTGATTGGCGGGGTTGTCGCGAAGCGCCTGCGCCTGGAAGACCGTCCAGCGCGACGTGAAGCCGACCAGCACGGCGAAGAGCACGACGTCGAGGACGAACAGGCGTGCCGTGGGCTTGTTCACCGTCCCCGCCTCCGTCCCGTGCCCGCCGCGGGCCGGCGCGCGTGGTCGGAGACGATCAGCAGCAGCGCCAGCAGCACGAAGTTGGCCATGATCGACGAGCCGCCGTAGGAGACGAACGGCAGCGTCACGCCCGTCAGCGGGATCACGCGGGTGACGCCGCCGACGATCACGAACACCTGCAGCGCGAACACCGACGACAGGCCGACGGCGAGCAGCTTGGAGAACGAGTCGCTCGCGAGCATCGCCGTCTTGAACCCGCGCTCCGCGAACAGCAGGTAGACGAGGATCAGCCCGCACGCGCCGACGAGCCCGAGCTCGTTGACGATCACGGCGTAGATGAGGTCGGTCTGCGGAGCCGGG
>JAWVGD010000480.1:0-6310 GCA_033855515.1 Baekduia sp. | reverse complement strand
CACGAAGAAGGCCGCCGCGCGGCGTCGTGCGGCGCGTGAGGCGGCACGGGCGCGCGCCAGGCGGCGTGCGGCCAAGCACCACAAGCAGCACGTGACCAAGCACGGCAAGCGCCATGCCGAGCACGTGTCGACTGGGCGCACGCAGGCCTGAGAGCCGCAGACCCGTCAGGGAGCGGTCGAAGGTCCTCTCAGAGGACGCGGGGGCGCGGCGGACGCCGCGCCCCCGCCCCTCGTGAAGCGCAGGCCGCAGCACGTCCGGCAGGAGCGGGCGCGCTACTCGCGCGCCGCGTCGAGCGCCTGGTTGACGAGCGCGTCGGCGTCCTGGTTGCGCGAGCGCGGCACGCTGCGCACCGACCACGCGTCGAAGCCCGCCAGCGCCGCGAGCGCCGCGGCGTGCAGCTCCCGCATCACCGGGTGCTTGACCTTGTACTCGCCGGCGACCTGCTTGCCGACGAGCTCGGAGTCGTTGACGACGTCGACCTCCGAGGCACCCAGCGCCCGCGCGCGGGCCAGCCCCAGCAGCAGGCCGCGGTACTCGGCGACGTTGTTGGTGGTCTTGCCGAGGAACTCGGTCGCCTCGTCGAGGACGGTGCCGTCAGCGGCGGCGGAGACCACGGCGGCAGCGGCCGCCGGGCCCGGGTTGCCCCGCGCGCCGCCGTCGACGTGGACGACGACCTTCACGCGGTCATTCCGGGTCGAGCTGCGGGAACTCGCCGGGCACGCGGGCGCGGCGACGGTCGCGCACCTCGCGCCGGTGCTCGTCGTGGTCCGGCTCGCCCGCGCGACGCTCGGACTTGCGGCGGTCGATGATGACCTTCACGTTGGGGTCGTCGACGTAGTAGCTCGAGAGCTTGTCGTACAGCTCGGGAGCCAGCTCTTCGGGGACGACGCAGAAGATCATCGGCGGCCTGGACTCTAGGCGAGCGACGCGGCGGGGTGCAAACGACCACCGTCGTCGGCCGCCGCGTTCGCGGTCTGGTCGATGGTGTCGAGCTCGTCGAGCTCCGAGCCCTGGGCCGCGACGCGCACGCCGGCGGCCTCGTTGCCGAGGTCGACCTCGAACCGGTACCAGGACAGCTCCCAAGCGACGACGATCGTCACGACGCTCCCCTCGGTGCGCGACGGGCGCGCGCTGACGATCGGCGCCCCGAGCGATCGCGCGACACCGGCGACCGTTCGCACCTGCTGGGACTGGTTGAAGAGCTCCATCGCTCGAGCCACCTTCAGCTCGGCGTTGGTCGGCACGCCGCGCACCGAGCGCGACTCGTACAGCGTGTGGTCGGCGACCGGCTGCTCCGCGGCGACCGGCTCGGCGTCGCGTTCACGGCGCTCGGACCGGGACGGGGCCGCAGGCACCGGCGCGGCCGGCGCGTCGAGATGGTCCTCGGGCGCCAGCGGCGGCAGCTCATAGCCGTCCTCGTCGTAGAAGACCTCGGACTCCGGCACCGGGGCGCGCTCGGGTGCGTAGCCGCCGGCGGCCTCGCGCGGCGGCGCGGCATCCAGCGACGGCTCGGCGCGCCGCGCGCGCAGGCGCGACAGCAGCGACCCGCCACGGCGACCACGACCGTCGCGGCTGCGGGCGACGACGTCGTCGAGGCCCTCGCGGATCCAGCCCTCGTGCACGGCGCGGCCGGTGCACAGCTCGCAGACGTTCCGGCGCGACCCGCCCGCCAGGAAGACGTCGGAGTTCTCGCCCCGCAGGAGCGTGCGGCCACAGACGTCACAGGTGACGATCGGCGGGTTCGTGGTGATCGACTTCCGAGTCAAGCCGTTGCGAGGGTAGCAACGGACAACCCCCGAACGATCGCCCGGGCCCAAAGATCGGCGCGCTTGGGCGCGATCTTCCACAAAGGGACGACCGGCTAGGCCCGCACCGCCTCCTCATCGCGCGCGGCGGCGTCGACGACCTTCTGGGCCAGATGCGCCGGAACCTCCTCGTAGCGCACGAACTCCATCGTGTAGTCGCCCTGGCCGCCGGTCAGCGACCGCAGGTCCGGCGCGTAGGTGAGCATCTCGGCCATCGGCACCTCGGCCTTCACCTCGGTCGTCCCGGCCGCCGAGGGCTCCATTCCCTGCGGGCGCCCGCGACGCCCGTTCAGGTCGCCGATGACGTCGCCGACCGAGTCCTCCGGGACCGTGAGCGTCACCAGCATGATCGGCTCCAGCAAGACCGCGCCGGCGTCCCGCATCGCCTGGCGCATGGCCAGCGAGCCGGCCGTCCTGAACGCCTGCTCGGAGGAGTCGACCGAGTGGTAGGAGCCGTCGAAGAGCCGGACGCGCACGCCCTTGAGTGGGAAGCCGGCGATCGGCCCGTGCGCCATCGCCTCGACCACGCCCTTCTGGACGGCCGGGATGAAGCCCTGCGGGATCACGCCGCCCTTGATCGCGTCGACGAACTCGAAGTGCCCGCCGTCCTCGCCGAGCTCGAGCGGCTCGATCTCGATGTGGCAGTCGCCGAACTGCCCGCGGCCGCCGGTCTGCTTCTTGTGGCGGCCGTGGGCCTTGGCGCCGCGGCGGATCGTCTCCTGGTAGGGCACGCGCGGCGGCTTGAGCGCGACCTCGGCGCCGAAGCGCGACTTGAGCCGGTCGACGACCACCTCGACGTGCATCTGCGACAGGCCCGCGACGATCTGCTCGCCGGTCTGCTGGTCGCGGTGGAGGTCGATCGTCGGGTCCTCCTCCTGCAGCCGGCGCAGCGACGTGAAGACCTTCTCCTCGTCGCCCTTGGCCTTCGGCTCGATCGCGAACGCCATCACCGGCGCGGGGAGCCTGATCGCCGGCATCGCGATCGCCTCGTCGCGCGACGCCAGCCAGTCGCCGGCGCGCGTCTCCTTGAGCTTGGCCACCGCGCCGATGTCGCCCGGCCCGAACTCCTCGGCCGGCACGGTGTCCTTGCCGGAGAAGCGGATCAGCTGCCCGATGCGCTCCTTGTGGTGCGAGCGCGTGTTCAGCACGTGGCTGTCGTGGGCCAGCACGCCCTGGTAGACGCGGAACAGGTTGATGCGCCCCGCGAACGGGTCGGCGCGCGTCTTGAAGACGTAGGCGAACAGCTCCTTGTCCTCCACCGGCTCCAGCGCGACGTGGTCGGTCACGTCCATCGTGCCGTGCTTGACCGGCGAGGGCAGGTCTTCGACGACGGCGTCCAGCAGCCGGTTGGTCCCGAGGTTGCGGGTCGCGACGCCGCAGACCACCGGGAAGATGTCGCCGTGGTTCGTGCCCTCCTTCAGGGCCGTGACGATCTCCGCGTGGGAGATCGCGACCCCGTCGAGGTAGCGCTCCATCAGGTCTTCGGAGACCTCGGCGACCTCGTCCATCAGCTTCTCCCGGTACTCCTCGGCCTGGGCGAGCATCGCGTCCGGGATCGGGATCTCACGGCAGTTCTCGCGCGACGCGTCGCCGTACTCGTAGGCCTTCATGTCGACGAGGTCGATGACGCCGGAGATCTCTTGCTCGGCGCCGATCGGGATCTCCACCGCCACGGTGTGCGGCCCGAACGCGGCCTTGAGCGACTCGAGGGTCCGGAAGAAGTCCGCGCGCTCGCGGTCGAGCATGTTGACGAAGATCATCCGGGCGAGGTCGAGCTCGCTGGCGCGCTCCCACAGGCGCACCGTGGTGACCTCCACGCCCATGACGGCGTTGACGACGAAGACCGCCGACTCGCACACGCGCAGACCGCCCAGGGCGTCGGCGACGAAGCTCGGCTCGCCCGGCGTGTCGAGCAGGTTGATCCGCCGGTCCTGCCACTCGAACGAGTTCAGCGCGGCGCCGATGGACATGCCGCGCGCCTGCTCGTCGGGCTCGGCGTCCGACAGCGAGGTCCCGTCCGCGACGCTGCCCAGGCGGTTGGTCGCTCCGGCCTGGAAGAGCAGCGCCTCGAACAGCGAGGTCTTGCCGCTGCCGCGGTGGCCGACGAGCGCCACGTTGCGGATGCGGTCCGCAGACTTGTGCATGCCAGGCTCCTTTCCTCGGAGCCGCGCCCGCCCGCCCTTCAGGCGATCACGGCCTGATGTTCGGAATGGCCGCGACCCTAGCGGCAAAGCGCACAAGGCCGCAAGGGCCTGGAGCTACTCCTGTTCGAGGAGGCGCGAGCGAAGGCGCAGGACGGCCTTCGTGTGCAGCTGCGAGATGCGCGACTCGGTGACGCCGAGGACCTCGCCGATCTCGCGGAGCGTGAGGTTCTCGTAGTAGTAGAGGGCCACGACGAGCTTCTCGCGCTCGGGCAGGCGCGCGATCGCGTCGGCCACCCGATCCTTGAGATCGGTCTGGTCCATGATCGCGGCCGGGTCCGGCGCGTTCTCGTCGGTCAGCGTGTCCAGCAGCGACACGGCGTCGCCGGAGGAGTCGCCGACCGTCCACAGCTCGTCCAGCGCGGCGACCGAGGAGTTGGAGATCTGCAGCAGCGACTCCTGGAACTCGTCGATGGTGACGCCGAGCTCCTTGGACATCTCCTCGTCGGTGGGCGCCCGCTGAAGCTGGTGCTCGAGCTTCGTGTTGGCCTTCTCGATCGCGCGCGCCTTGGCGCGGACGGAGCGCGGCACCCAGTCCAGGGAGCGCAGCTCGTCGATGATCGCGCCCTTGATGCGGGTGATCGCGTAGGTCTCGAACTTGATCTCGCGCTCGAGGTCGAACCGCTCGATCGCGGAGATCAGGCCGACGAGGCCGTAGGAGATGAGGTCCGCCTCCTCGACGTGGGCGGGCAGCCCGGAGGCCATGCGGCCGGCGACGTACTTGACCAGCGGCGAGTAGGCGACGACGAGTCGCTCGCGCGCGTTCGTGTCGCCGTTGCTCTTGTAGCGGCGCCACAGGTCCCGCAGCTCAATGGCCTTGACGTTGGTCTCCATCCCTGTTCCCCACCCCCCTCAGGCCCTCGGATGCGCCCGAGCATACGCGGACTTGAGCCTCGCGGACTCTACCCGAGTGTAGATCTGCGTCGTGGAGATGCTGCTATGGCCCAGCATCTCCTGGATCGCACGGAGGTCCGCGCCCCCGTCGAGGAGGTGCGTCGCGAACGAATGACGCAGTGCGTGCGGATGCGCGCCGCCCTGCAGCGCGGCCCGGCGGCTCCACACGCGAAGGCGGCGGCGGACGTCGGAGGTCGAGAGCCGGCGCCCGGACTTCGAGAGGAACAACGCGGGTTCGGCAGCGGCCGACAGCAGGGCCGGACGGGCACGTTCCACGTACCGCGTAAGTGCACGGACGGCCGCCTCCCCCACCGGGACGATGCGGGTCTTTCCGCCCTTGCCCTCGACCCGGACCTCCTCGGCGTCGAAGTCGACCGAGCCGTGGTCGAGGTTCACGAGCTCCTCGGCGCGCAGGCCACAGGCGTAGGCCACCTCGAAGAGCGCGCGGTCGCGCACGTCCAGCGGCGTGGTCTGCGGGATCCGGTCCAGCAGGCCGGCGACCTCGTCGGCCTTCAGCACGCGCGGCAGCTTGGACGGCTTCTTGGGCGCGGGGACGAGATCGGCCGGGTTGGCCGGCATCTGGCCGTGCTCGCGCAGCGTGCGGTACAGGGCGCGCAGCGCGGCGAGCTTGCGCCCGACGGTCGCCGCGACGACGTCGCGCTCGCCCAGGGCGGCGGCGTAGCGGCGCAGGATCCGCGTGGTGACGTCGGTCGGCTCGACGGCCTGGGCGGTGCACCAGAGCGCGAACTGGGCGCAGTCGAAGGCGTAGGCCTTGCGCGTGCGCGCGGCGGCGCCGCGGCGGACCAGATCGCTCTCGAGCAGCCGCAGCGCCTCGCGCCAGCCGGCCGACAGCTCGGGCGTCACGGGCGCGGCCGGCGCCGCGAGCGCGGCTCTATCCTCCGAAGGCGTGGGGTTCTTCTTCATCGACACCAACTCCGGTCAGGTCGCCACGCAGCGCCAGCTCGTCGACGCCGGCATCGCGCCGTCCGACGACCTTCCGCCGCGTCCCTGGCATCGCGTCCAGGGCAACATCGACGCGTCGACGCTCTGGTACGCGGTCATGAGAAAGCAGCTGCACGGGATCTTCATCGGCACCCTGGTGTTTCGCCACGGCGATCACCATGCCTCCCTGCTGGCCGACGGGTGGGAGGAGGTCGACGTGGACGAGATCCGCGCCAACGCCTCGCCCGACGGCACGGGCAAGATCCCCGGAGCGCTCCCGGAGCCGTCCTCCGGCGACGACGAGGACCAGGTTCCCCCCAGCTTCTTCTAGGTCGCGGGGCGGCCGGGGAACCTGGCCCTCTGGGCCAGCGTTCCCCCTAGGCGATGTAGATCGGCGCGCCGACCGGGACCCGGGGGTACAGATCCTCGACGTCGGCGATGCGCATCCGGACGCAGCCGTGCGAGGC
>JAWVGD010000479.1:0-4536 GCA_033855515.1 Baekduia sp. | reverse complement strand
CGGCATCGCCGGGACGCTGCTGGAGGCCGCCGGCCCGCGGCACACGATCGCCGGCGACACGGGCCTGTTCGAGATCGACGAGTTCTGGCTGGACCAGCTCGTCGCCCAGCTGCACCCGCGGGCGTTGCTGCTGGCCAACCTCTTCCGCGACCAGCTCGATCGCTACGGCGAGCTCGAGACGATCGCCGACCGCTGGGGCCTGGTCGTGCAGCGGGCCACCGACACCACGTTGGTGCTCAACGCCGACGATCCGCTGGTGGCCGATCTGGGCCGCGAGCGCGTCGGCACCGACCGCGTGGTCTTCTTCGGCGTCGAGGATCCGGCGATGGCGCTCTCCGGCCTGGCCCACGCCTCCGACTCCAAGCACTGCCGCCGCTGCGGGGCGCCGTACCACTATGACTTGGTCTTCCTGGGCCACCTCGGCCACTACCACTGCGACTCGTGCGGGGCGACGCGGCCGGCGCCGCAGGTCGCGGCGGAGCGGGTGGTGCTCGACGGCCTGCGCGGCGCGCGCATGACGCTGCGCCTGCCCTCCACGACCGTCGACGTCCGGCTGCCGCTGCCCGGTCTCTACAACGTGTACAACGCGCTGGCCGCCGCCGCGCTGACGACGGCGCTGGGCGCGCGGCCGGAGGAGATCGTCGCCGGGCTCGAGGCCGTGGCGGCCGCGTTCGGCCGCGCCGAGACCGTCCGGGTCGCCGGCCGCGACCTCCTGCTGCTCCTGGTCAAGAACCCGGCGGGCGCCAACGAGGTCCTGCGCACGCTCGCGCTCGAGGACGGTGAGCACGATCTGCTGGCCGTGCTCAACGACCACACCGCCGATGGGCGCGACGTGAGCTGGATCTGGGACGCGGACTTCGAGACGCTGGCCACGCGGTTGCGGCGCGTCACCTGCAGCGGCACGCGCGCCCCGGAGATGGCGCTGCGGCTGAAGTACGCGGGCGTGCCCGCGGACCGCCTCGTCGTCGAGCCCGACGTGGCCGCCGGCCTGGACGGGGCGCTGAAGGCCCTGCCGGAGGACCCCGGCCGCCTGGTCGCGATCCCGACCTACACCGCGATGCTGGAGCTGCGGCGCGAGCTGGTCGCGCGGGGCGTGGCGGGGAGCAGCTTCGGATGATCGTCGACGTCGCCGTGGTCTGGCATGACGTGGAGTGCGGTGGCTACGGCGAGGACCTCGCGTTGTGGCGGGCGCTGGCGGACGCCGCCGACGGCGGGCCGGTGCTCGACGTCGGCGCCGGCACCGGTCGCGTGACGCTCGACCTCGCCCGCCTGGGGTTCGACGTGGTCGCACTCGACGCGGAGAGCTCGTTGCTGGACGCGCTGACCGAGCGCGCTGCCGCCTACGACGTGACGGTGGGCACGGTCGTGTCGGACGCGCGGGCGTTCGACCTCGGCGCGCAGCGCTTCGCGCTCATCATCGTGCCGATGCAGACGCTGCAGCTGCTCGGTGGCATGGAGGGGCGCGCGGGGTTCTTGACCAGCGCCCGCAAGGCGCTGGCCCCGGGCGGCCTGGTCGCGGTGGCGCTGGCCGACGCGCTGGACAGCTTCGACTCCGCCCACGACGGGCTGCCCGACCCTGACGTCGCCGAGATCGACGGGGTCCGGTACGCGAGCCGCCCGATGGCCGTCGTCGACGAGGGCGACCGGGCCGCGATCCACCGGCTGCGGCAGGTGATCGAGGCCGACGGCACGGTGAGCGACGAGACGCACGACGTCATCCGCCTGGACCGCGTCGACCCCGGCGAACTGGCCGACGAAGCGACTGCGCTGGGCTTCACGGTCGAGGCGCCGCATCCGATCCCGGCCACCGAGGTCTATGTCGGGTCGACCGTGGTGATGCTCCGTGGCTGAGCCGACGCTCCGGGTGTGCGCGCTGTACCCCGACCTGATGAACATCTACGCCGACCGCGGCAACATGCTCATGCTCGAGCGGCGCTGCGCGTGGCGCGGACTCGGCTTCGAGCTGACCGCCGCGGGCCTGGGCGACCCGGTCGACCCCGACGCCCACGACCTGTTCTACCTCGGCGGCGGCCAGGACCGCGACCAGCAGCTGTGCGCGGAGGACCTGGTCGAGACCAAGCGCGACGCGCTGCATGCGGCCGCCGCGCGTGGTGCGGTCGTGCTCGGCATCTGCGGCGGGATCCAGCTGCTGGGCGACCACTACGAGCTCGGCATGGAGCGCGTCCCGGGCGTCGGGCTGGTCGACCTCCACACCGTCCGCGCACCCGATGGCTCACGGTTGACCGGCAACGTCGCGATCGAGGTCGAGCTCCCCGGGCTCGCGGGCCCGCGTGTGCTGGCGGGGTTCGAGAACCACGGCGGCCGCACGTACCTCGCCGCCGGCGAGCAGCCGCTGGGCCGCGTCCTCAAGGGCCATGGCAACGACGGCCGCTCCGGCGTGGAGGGCGTCCACCGCGGCTCGGTCATCGGCACCTACCTCCATGGACCCCTCCTGCCCAAGAACGCCTGGTTCGCCGACTGGCTCCTGGCGACCGCGCTGGCCGTCGAGCCGGCGTCGCTGACGCCGCTCGACGACGCGCTCGAAGACGCGGCGCACGCGTCGGCTCGGCGGGCTGCGGGGGTCTGAGCGGGACGGCGGTGCCGGCGCTCAGCTGCTCGGCGCCGGCCCCCCATACCGCGGCAGCCCGTCGTCGGGCAGCGCCTCCCACACCGCGGCGGTGTCGACCCGCTGGTGGTAGGACGGGCGGAGCCCGGGGTCGCCGTCGAAGGTGCCCATCCGCACGGCGAGCACGGACGGGTCGTCGGGCTTCTGGCTGTACAGCGCGCCGCCGCACGCGCTGCAGAAGGACTTCAGGAAGCCGCCGTCGCCGGGGTCCCAGTCGCGGACGAGGCCGGTGCCGGACGTCAGGCGGAAGCTGCCGGGCGCCACCCGCGCCGACGGGGCCGCCGCCGTCCCGGTCCGGCGCTGGCAGCGGGTGCAGTGGCAGTAGCCGGCCGCCACCAACGGCTCGGAGACCTCGTAGCGCACGGCGCCGCAGAGGCAGCCGCCGGTGAGGGGAAGCTCGGGCATGTCGCGAGCATGCCCTGCGACCCCGTCACCAAACGGTCTCGAACAGCACCTGGACCACCAGCGCCTGGAGAACCAGGGCCAGCAGGACCGGCCGCACCGCCCGCGGCCCGACGACGGTCGCCGCGGCGACGCAGGCCAAGGGCACGAACATGAGCCAGATGCGCTCCGTCTCGGCCTTGGTGAAGCCGGCGCCCGACGCGACGAGGACCACAGCGGCCAGCGCGAGCGCCGCCACGTCGCGCCGGCGCACCGCGATCAGCCACGCGCCGGTGATCGGCAGCCCGGCGCTGACGGCCCACGCCACGGGGGAGCCGACCGACCAGAACCAGTACGGGCGGACCTCGGCCAGCGACCGGCGGTAGACCGCCTCGGTCGCTCGCAGCGTCCCGATCGGGTCGTAGCCGTAGGCGCCCGCCAGCACGGCGTTCAGCGCCAGGAACGGGATCGCCGACAGGACGGCGAGCGCGAGCGCGTCGCGCCACCCCGACCGCCGCCACGCGACCAGCGCCGCGAACGCACCCACGGCCGGCAACGCCCAGGAGCAGAGCGCGCCCAGGCCGAGCACGCCGGCGCCCGCGCTGCGGGCCGCCCACGAGCGCCGCACCAGCAGCGCCGCCGCCGCTGTCCCGAGCGCCGCGTACACCGCATCGGCCGACGTCACGCCGAACAGCAGAACCGCGGGCGACGCGGCCGCCAGCAGGCCGGCGATCCGGGCGGTGCCCTCGGGGTCGGCGGGGCGCGATCGCCCCGGCGCGGCGACGGGCACCGACGCGGGCCGGGTCGCCTCGAGCACCTCATCGGTGTCCTGAACGACCCGGACGCTCAACGGCCCGAGCCCCGCCGCATCCCCCACGCTCCCGCCGGGCGCCCCCACGCGCGCCTGCCCCGCGCGCGCTCCCGCCCGCCGCGCCGCCCACCGCTGCACGCTGCCCTCCCCCGTCCGCACCGGCGCCGGACGCGCCTCGCCGGCCAGCCCGAGGGCCAAGGCGTAGGTCAACGCCGGGATCGCCACGGCGGCGCCGATGCACAACGCCGCCAGGCGCCCGGCCGTCGTGACGCCGGTCGCGTCGAGGACCAGCATCAGCCCGGGCGGGTGGCCGGCGACGTTGACCGGCACGGCCGGGACGAGCTCGGCGAAGTGGTCGAGGAAGAACCCGCGGCCGTAGGAGAGCGCGGGCAGACCGGGCAAGTACTCGTTCTTGGCCTCGAAGGAGTCGTCGAAGATCGCCGACCAGCCGTGGGCGCCGATGCGCGCCGCGCCGATCGTCAAGGCCAGCGCGAGCGCAAGGCCGGCGGTCGCCGACAGGTACACCCATCGCGGCGCCCGCAGAAGCGCCGGCGCGGCGGCCACGAACGCCCCGGCCGCCGCGACCGCCCCGGCGATCCACGAATTCCCGCGCGGGCTCCAGCCCATCACGAACGGCGGCGTCGCGGTGCCCAGGACCGTGCCGCCGCGCTCGACGTGCAGCCCGAGCGCCGTCCATGCCGCGGCGAGCAGCAACGCG
>JAWVGD010000478.1:0-4872 GCA_033855515.1 Baekduia sp. | reverse complement strand
CTCAGGTCCTTGGCGAGCGTCGCGGCGTCGTAGTCCCAGATCGGCCGGTAGAGGCCGGCCAGCGGCAGCGTCACGTAGTCCGACATCCACACGGCGAAGCCCAGCGCCGGTCCGGCCCACCACGGCCGGCGGGGCAGGGCGAGGGCGTAGGCCGCCGCCCACGACGTCCCGTAGACCCAGTGCATCGCATTGCTGATCGCCGCCGCCTGCTCGACCGGTGGGTCCACGCCGGTGGCGGCGGCGATGACCTTGCGACCCATCTGCCCGGGCGCCGGCGCATCGTCCCAGCTGCTCAGGTCCCGGACGATCTCCCACTCGGCGAAGCCGGCCTCGCTGCCGCCCCGGCGGGCACGGGCGTACCAGACGAGATCCATCGCCAGCGTGCCTACGGCCCCGGCGAGCGCGCCGGCGACGACGCGGCGGACAGGGTCAGAGCGGCGTGCCATGCGCACGGCCTACCCCGCAGCGGTCCGGGGATGCGCCAAACGCCGACGCGGCGCGCCTCGACTCCGTCGGCGATGGCGTGGATGATCACGGGCTTGCGCGTGAGACCTCTGGATGAGCCACCTGGCCCGACTGCGCGCGGGCGTCGTCTCGGGCAGCACCACTGGATGGTCCGCAACGTTGTACGCTGAGCGCCAGTGAGCGGTCGTTCAGGGTGCAGCGGAGGACCGCGATGCGGTCGTCGTCGGGGTAGGGCTCGGAGGTCGTGAAGCCCACGGCGGTGTAGGTCCGGATGGCGTCATCTTCCAACACGGCGCCGTCGGCGCGCTACGAGCTGTCGAGGCCCCGCGGCCGATGCGGCGCCCTCAGACGACCGAGGCCACCATCAGCAGCGCCGCGATGCCGAGGGCGGTTCCGAGCTGGGCGGCGGTGTTCAGGACGCCGGACGCCGTGGCCTGTAGGCGCTCGGGCACGCCGGTGCCCAGTGCCGTCGCGGCGACCGACGACAGCCCGATCCCGACGCCGCACGCCGCGACGACCGCCGGCTGGAGCCAGCCGTCCGCGCCGGTGATCAGCAGGGCGAGGTCGCCGGCCGCGATCACCCCGAGGCCGAGGCCGATGACGCGCCGGACGCCGACCAGGTCCAAAGACGGTGCCGCAGCGGCGGCGCCCAACAGCGCGCCGAGGCTGAAGGGGACGAGGCGCAGGCCCGCCGCGCCGGGACTGAAGCCCTCGGCGCGCTGCAGGTGCAAGGTCACGAGCGTCATCGACGAGCCGGTCAACGCGGTGTTGAGGAACGAGACCCCGGCCGCGGCGCGCACACGCCGGTCGCCGACCGCGGCGCCCGGAAGCAACGGCGCCGCCGCGCGCCGCTCGACGCGCGCCAGCAGCGCGAGCAGGAGCATCGCGGCCGTCACGACTGCCGCGCCCGCGATCCGGTCGGGCGGGCGCTCGAGGAGCGAGGCGCCGAAGACGAGGCCCATGACCGCCGTGGTCAGCACCACCGCGCCGGCGACGTCGACCGGCTCACGCTCGCCGCCCGCGGCGCGCTGGTCAGCCGGTGCGCGCGGCACGGTGGCCGACACGCCGAGCGCGAGGAGGGCGGCCAGCGGGACGTTGGCCCAGAACAGCGCACGCCAGTCCGCCACCTCGGTCACCAGCCCGCCCACGAGGAAGCCGCTTGCGCCCGCCGCGGCGCCCGAGGCGCTCCAGGCCCCGAGCGCACGGCGACGCGCCGTCTCGCCGCCGCCCAGCCCGCTGAGCAGCCGCAGCGCCGCGGGCACCGAGGCGGCGGCCGCGGCGCCCTGCAGGCACCGCGCGGCGACGAGCACCGTGATCGACGGAGCCGTCGCCGCCGCCAGCGAGGCGATGCCGAAGCCCGCCAGGCCGGCGAGCAGCACGCGCCGGTGTCCGAGGCGGTCGCCGGCCCGGGCGCCGAGCATCAGCAAGCCGGCGAAGGCGACCGCGTAGCCGGTGACGAGCAGGCCGGCGGTGGCCTGCCCGGCATGCAGGCTTGCGAGCATCGATGGCAGCGCCGTGATGACGACGGTGACGCCGAGGACGTCGACGAACTGGACGGCGCACAACGTGACGACGGCGCGGACGCGCGGAGCCATCTTGTCCGTGTACCTGACGGTGTGCGCCACAAAACGAGCCGTGGCGCGCCGTGTCGGCCGCCTCCAGCGCCGCTGTCCGGCGCCGCCGCGTCCGATCATGTGCACGCTCAGTCGGCGTAGACCGTGTTCGCCGGGGGTGGCTTGCGGGTGATGAGGTAGCGCGCGATGGCGTCTCGCGTGCGGCCGCCGCTGAGCCAGGACGAGGTGTGACCGTCGCCGTCGCGCGTGAGCAGGACGCTGCCGGGGAGGTCATCCCGCAGCTGCTGCGCCCACACGTACGGGGTCGACGGGTCGTGCGTCGAGGCCGCCACGAGGATCGGCGGGGCGCCGCTCACCGCGGCCCGGTGGGGCGGGTTGGCGACCGGGACCGGCCAGCGCATGCAGCCGAGGATGCCGAGCCACGCCTCGCTTGCGCCCTGGGTGTGCGGCGCGAGGACGCGACCCAGCAGCGACTTGGCGGCGAAGTCGTCGTAGCCGACGACCTCGCGGGGATAGTCGCTGCAGTTGATCGCCAGCCCCGCGAACGGATCGTCCCGGGAGCTCTGGGCGATGTGCGAGGAGAACCGGCTCGCGTCGCCCTGCTCGGCGCGTCCCAGGGCCGTCGCGAAGTCCGTCCACGCCGGGATGCCGATCGCCGGCACCCCGTCCTTGACCAGCAGCAGGTTCAACGCATTCATCCTGAGCTCCCCGCCGGTGACCGCCGGGCGGCAGGAGCCGTCCGCGCACTCAGGCGCCGGGATCGGCTGCTGGTCGGCCTGCTGGACGAGCGTGTCGAACAGGGCGAGGACGTCGCGCCCGTGCAGCGGGCAGCTGCTCGTCTGCGCGCACCAGGCTCCGAAGCGATTCAGCGTGTCCTCATACGCGGCTGCGGTGTCGGAGAACAGCGTGTTGATCGACGTCGAGTGGTTCGAGATCCCGTCGAGCGCCATGGTGCGGATCTGCTTGGGGTAGCGCTCGGCGTACGCCAACCCCAGATGCGCGCCGTAGGAGAGCCCGAGGAAGTTCAGCTTTCCATCGCCGAGCGCTCGGCGGAGGCGCTCCATGTCGCGCGCCACGCTGGCGGTGTCGACGTGGCCGAGCAGCGGGCCCGTCGCCTTGCGGCAGCTCTCGCCGAACGCGCGCGCCCATCTCGTCAGGCGCTGGAACTCCACCGCCGTCCGTGGGAACAGCGACACCGGCCGGTTGTAGGCGGCAGGCCGGCATCGAACGGGCGTGCTCGTCCCGGTCCCGCGTGGGTCCATGCCGATCAGGTCGAAGCGTTGGTGCAGCGCCGGATGCCACAGGTGCCGGCCGGCGGCCTCGACCGCCACGACCGAGCTCCCGGGACCGCCGGGTCCTCCGGGGTTGACGACGAGGCTGCCGACCCGGTGGGCCTGGTCCTGCGCGCGGAGCCGGTTGAAGCCGAGCGTGATCTTCGCCCCGCGCGGATGGCGGTAGTCCAAGGGCACCGAGAGCGTCCCGCACTGCAAGCTCGAGGGGACGCCGCGTCCGCACCCGCGCCACTTGACCGTTCCCTTCGCCCAGCCGGCCGTGGCGTTGACGAGGCCGAAGCAGCACGCAATGAGCGCCGTGGCCGCGAAGCTCCTCGTCACGGATGACCCGGCGACCTCTCGCGTTGCGGACACGATCGCAACCTCCTAGGCGTTCCTCGGTCGGTTCCAAGCTACGCGCGACGCGGAGCCGAGGCAAGGGGCGGGGAAGGACTCAGAGCCCGCCGGCCAGGTCGCTGTAGAACGTCCGTGGCCGGGTGCGGATCAGCCGTGCCTTGTGTGGCGCCGCCCGGACCTCGAGGACACCGGGCATCGGTAGGTCGTAGATGGTCCGGCCGTCGATCTCGGCGCTCAGCGGCGCGCTGGAGGGCTCGGTCGCCACGCAGACGGTGTCTCCGCCGTCGAGCACGAGCGACCGCAGCCGGCTGCCCTGCGTGGCCAGTGGCGTGACGACGATGGCGTCCAGGGACGGCGCGACCGCCGGACCACCGGCGCCGACGTTGTACGCGGTCGATCCGGTCGGGGATGCGATGACCACGCCGTCGCCCCGCAGCTCGAGCACCGCCTCGCCGTCGACCTCGACCCGGAGCCGGGCCGTGCCATGGCCGGGGCGGCGGGCGACCACCACGTCGTTGAAGGCGACGACCGTCCGGGGCGGGTCGGTCCCGATCGTGGCCACGAGCGCCGTGCGCTCCTCGATCATCGCCTCGCCGCGAGCGACGCGATCCAGCGCGTCCTCGAAGTCGGTGCGGTGGCGGTCGGCGAGGAAGCCGACGGTGCCGAAGTTGATCCCGAGCACTCCGACCTGGTGGGGCATTGCCAGCTGCAACGCGCGAAGGATCGTGCCGTCGCCGCCGAGCGCGATGACGAGCCCGCAGCCCGGGCCGAGCCCGTTTGGCGCGGCGCTCGTCCCGAGGTCGACGACTCCGACGCCCTGCTCGGCCGCCCACGCTTCGAGCAGGAGCAGCTGCGGGCCGCATTCCGCAGACGGCGTCACCAGCACTCCCACGGAGCCCCTGCCACCGTCAGAGCCGAGCGAAAACCGCCGCATCTCGGGGCAGCGTAGTTGACGGACGAATACCCGGGGGTCGCTGTTCCTACGAGCGCCCGGTGCGCCGAAGGGACAGTTTCCGTCGCGGTGCGTCCCCTCCATCTTTGGGACCGATGGCACGACCCGCGCCGGTTCCCGGTCCGTTTCAGCCCGCAGCACCGGCGGTGTCGACGGTCCGCGACGAGCGGGTGCTCTCCGGCGTGCAGCGCGTGCAACACGCGGCGCTGGGGGCGCTCTGGGTCTTCGTCGTGGTCAGCTTCTGGCGGTGGTG
>JAWVGD010000477.1:0-5354 GCA_033855515.1 Baekduia sp. | reverse complement strand
CGCCGCGCCCGTGGCCGGGGTCCTGCTGACGGACGCGGAGATCGACCACACCGCGGGCCTCCTGCTGCTGCGTGAGTCCTCGACGGCGATCCGGGTGTACGGGAGCGACCAGGTCCGTCGGGCCCTGACCGACGGCTATTGCGTGCTGCCGATCCTCGCGAGGTACTGCGGCGTCGAGTGGCGGACGCTCGAGCCCGAGAGCTCGCTCGCCATCGACGGATCCTCTCTCGAGGTCGAGTCGTTCGCGGCCGGTGGCGACGCGCCGCGGTACCTCGCCGGGACCGACGCCGATGTCGAGGCCATGGGGCTGGTCTTCCGCGATCGCTCGACCGGCGGCGTGCTGACCTACGTCCCGGGCCTGGCGCGCCTGGACGATGACGTGGTCGTGCGCCTCGCCGCCAGCGACGTCGTGCTCGTCGACGGCACGTTCTGGCGTGACGACGAGCTTGCGCGCCTCGGGATCTCCGACCGCACCGCGAGCCAGATGGGGCACGTGCCGCTCTCCGGCCCCGGAGGGACGCTGGAGGCGCTCGCACGGCTCGAGCGCCCGCGGGCGATCCTCGTCCACATCAACAACACGAACCCGGTGCTGCTCGAGCGCTCGCCCGAGCGTGACGCGGTGCTGCGCGCCGGCGTCGAGGTCGGGTACGACGGGCTCGAGGTGGAGCTGTGACCATCCTCGAGGCTCCGATGCGACGGACCGCACCGCACGGCGAGACGATGCCTACTCGCCCAGCCCCAGCCCCAGCACGACCGCCATGACGATCAGCGCCACGCCAGTCAACACATCAGCGCGGACGCGAATGAGGCGGGCAGCCACGCGCCCGATCGCCAATCCGGCGAACGTCATCACGGCCGTGATGGCGCCGAACAGTGGCGGTGCGAGCCAAGGAGAGAACCCGAGCAAGCCCAGGCTCGTGCCGGCGACGACGTTGTCGACGCTCAACGGCAACGGAAGGCCGAACAAGGCCCACCGTTGATCGAACTCCTCCGGCGCCGGGGTGCGCGACGCCTCAACGAGCAGGTAGAGGCCGTACGCACCCAGCACGCCGGCGCCGACGTAGTCGGCTGTGGAGCCGATCGTCTGAGCGAAGTAATCGCCCCCGAGGATGCCCACCAGCGGCGCCGCCATATCCCAGAACCCGAACACAAGGGCAACCTGCACGGCGTGGCGCCACGTAAGCCGAAGCGCCCCCAGGACGATCGCGGTCCGGAAGTTGTCCAAGCTCAGGGTGATCCCAAGGATGAGAAGCTCCCCGGTCATATCGTGGCCGAGTACCGCGGCCCACGCCGGTCAGGAGCGATTTGCCGGTGACGGAAGCCCACCCGCTCATGATCAAACACCACGACCGTCGAGTCGTCCACCATGTGGGTGAACCTCCCATGGCGGGCCGCGACGAAGACGCCGCTGTCGGTCGCGTGGTCCTCCGTCGGACCGGTGATGTCGTGCCCGGTGAAGACGCGCGGCCACGCGTGCAGGTCATCCGCTACGAGGAGGTCACCGGGATTGTTGGGGTCGCATTGAGCGTCGTCGGTCAGGGGGAAGGGACCGAGGCGAGAAGTTGTCCTTGTTGGCAGACCCGGACGTTCCGTGTCCGGCTTTGACCATCAAGGAGAGACATGACCCGTCTCAGCGTGTTCGCGCTCGTCGCCGTCCTGGCGGTCGGCGCGACCGCCGGTGTGGCCGCCGGCGCCTCCAGCCCGAGTTCGCCTGCCAAGATCGGCGTGCGCAACACGAAGCTGGGCAAGGTCCTCGTGAACGGCAAGGGCGTCACGCTCTACCTGTTCATGAAGGACAAGAACGGCAAGAGCGCATGCAGCGGCGCGTGTGCCCAGGCCTGGCCGCCCCTGCTGACCAAGGGCCGTCCCCAGGCCTCCGGCGGCACGTCGTCCGCAAAGCTGGGCACCACCCGGCGCTCAGACGGCACGACCCAGGTCACCTACAACGGCCACCCGCTCTACACGTTCGTTCTGGACCACAGCAAGCCGGGCAGCACGGCGGGCGAGGGCAGCAAGGCCTTCGGGGCCGAGTGGTACGTCCTCGGGACCAACGGCAACAAGATCGACAAGAGCTGACCCTGGCAGTCCGGGTCCCCTGGACCCGGGGATGCCCGGGCGAAGTGCAGCTTGCCTGCGGCCGCCGCCGGGCCTGCGGCTCGGCGGCGGCGCGCCCAGTGGTGTGACGGGGCGACCCGACCGGCAAAGCTGAGGCCGGCCTCCAGGGCCTGGCCAGGGCCTACAACAACGACCGCCCCATGTGCGGGTGCCGCGTTCATGCCCTCAACACCTCCAACAACTGCGCCGCCTGTTGGCCGCCTCGGTACACGACGCCGTCGATGAACAGCGTCGGTGTGCCGGTCACCCGACCCGACGCCACGCCGCTCTCGACGTCGCGACCGATGCGCCGCAGGACCGCGGCGCTCTCGCGGTCGCTGTCGAAGCGCGCCAGGTCGAGGCCGATCTCGGCGGCGTACCGGCGGAGGTCCTGGTCTTCGAGGGCCTTCTGGCGGTGGAAGAGCAGGTCGTGCATGGGCCAGAAGCCGTCCTGAAGCGCGGCGGCCTCCGCCGCCGCGGACGCCGCAAACGCGTGCGGATGGATCGACGTCAGCGGGAAGTGGCGAAACGCGAAGCGCACGCCCTCGCCGAGCTCCTGCACCACGAGTTGGATCTGCCGATAGGCGGCACGCGAGTACGGGCACTCGTAGTCGCCGTACTCGAGGATCAAACGGCCGCCGCCGGGGCCGTGGACGTGGTCGATCGTCTCGTCGATCGGCTCAACGTCGGTCGCGCTGCGCGCGGTCATGAACCTCAGCTCCTGGTGTCGTGGGGTGTGGGTGGCTGGTCAGCATGTGCCTGCGAACTGGCTCCGCGAGATCTCGCGCGCCGGCGATGATCTGCACCGGGATCTCGATCTCGGGCAGGAGATCCCGGAGGATCGGAAGCTCGGTGGGGTAGGTGCGCACGTAGCGCCTCGGATGGCGGAATGCGTGACCATGCTCGCCGCCACCGACGGTATAGGTCGGGCCCGGCCGCGGTCTCGGCTCCTGCGGAGCGAGCGCGCCACAGGGCGTGGTCTCGCCGCAGGCTTGCGCGCAGTGCCCTGGAAGTGGCAGGGTCGGGTCCAACACGCTCGCTGGGCCCTACGAGAGGAGACGTCCCGTGTATGTGCGCGTTGTCCGGTTCACCGATGTGACGGCCGAGCGGGTCGAAGGACTGCTCGCCCGGGTCGAGGAGTCGGACGGGCCGCCGCCCGGTGTGCCGGCCAAAGGGCTGCAGATCCTCGTCGATGAGCGTCAGGGAACGGCGGTGGTGCTCCAGCTCTTCGAGACCGCCGAGGACATGCGCGCGGGCGGTCAGGTCTTTGCCGCGATGGATCCCGCGGAGACACCCGGGACCCGGGCCTCGGTGGACATGTGTGAGATGAAGCTCGAGCGGCATCTGTAGACCTCCCTGGTCGGGGAGGCGTTCAGGAACGTCGCGCCCTTCCGACCCACTAGGAGGCGAGGTGTGCGCGCTGGACGGCGACTTGGAGGGATTGGACGAAGGACTCGCTCGTCGCGGTCGCGCCCGAGACGGCGTCGATCCGCGCGCTCTGGGCCTTGAGGACCTCCTGGCGCAGCAGCGGTCCCGCCTGCGCGTTGATCGCGGCCGACCGCGCCCGGTCGGTCGGCAGCACATAGCGGACGTCCTGGATCTTCTTGCCGTTCAGGACGAGCGTCACCTGGTTGTCGCCGAAGCGGTCGGAGACCACGCTGCCGCCGATCGAGCGCACGCCGGAGGTCGAGGTCGGCGCCGCCGTCTTCGTGCCGGTGGTGGTCGTTGCGGCCGGGGCCGGCTTGGACGAGGAGCCGCCGCAGGCGCTGAGCACCGACGCCAGCGCCGGGATCACCAGGGTGAGGGTCCGGCGGCCGGTCATGCCGGGGGTGTGGCGGGAGCTGCACCGGGCGCGCCGGGCCGGGCGCCGCCGGGCGCGCCGCGAGGCGGGCCCGAGCGCACGCCGGTGACCGTGAAGGACTTGCTGACGAGCACGTGGATCTCCGACCCGCCGCTGCTGCGCACGACGCCCGCGACGTAGCTGCCGTCGGGCACCTGCGAGATGTCCTGGATCGTCCCCGGGTACTTGGCCAGCGCCGCGGCCTTGACCTTCTCGGCGGCCGGCCCGACCACGGCCGTCCCAGGGCCGCCGGGACGTCCGGCGGGCGCGCCGGCACCGGCGGACGTCGCCGTCGTGCTGGCATTGGTGGCGGTCGGCGTCGTCGACGCGCCGCAGCCGGCGGCGACCAGGGCGGCGGTCACGAGGACGGCGGCCGCCGGGCGTCTGCTGCTGTCGCTGAGCTTCATGACGCTTACCCTGGGCGCACCGCCTCAGCGCCCGATAATGGAATGCTGAGCGACTCCTGAGACACGCCCTCGTCATCAGGTGTGCAGCGCCTGCGGCATCTGGAGTCAACCGACCTACGGTGTCCCGACGCACAGACCCCACTGTCCGTCACGCCGCTTGGCGCCACACGGAGGCGCGCCATAGTCTCCGGCTCTGGTCAGATGAGGCCCTGATTGGCGGCCCGCAGTTGGGCCGCCAGAACCGCCTATACAGGACGGCTGATGGCCGTCGCTTCTGCCAGCCCGTTGCGAGAGGGGCCGCTCATGACATCTGACTGTGACAACACGCGTTCTGCCCCAGCCGGCTCGCTGCCTGGCCCATCGCGGCGCGTGGTCGTCGAGCCCATCCGGCGGCCGGTCACGGCCCCGACTCCGTCGCGCCGGCCGGCGCCTGAGCCGCCCGCGGCGCCACAGCCTGAGCCCGATCGGGAACGCGAACCCACGAGGCGCTGATTGCGCATCGCGTCGCACGTGCCCGCCCCAGATCTGATCCTGCCCGTCATCGGCTTTCGGCAGTGGCGCCTGCGGGACGGGAGCCTTCACTCCCTGATGACCGACGACGAATGGAAACGCGGTGCGCTTGACGCTCGGTGCCGCGGTTCGTCGCACCCAAGCTCCGAGCGAGACGTGCTGCCCTCGGGACGGTGCAGCTGCGGGATCTACGCCTACTATCGCCCGCTGCCGCGCACGGCGTCGGTCATATGGCCCGAGCTGGTTGCCGGCGCCGTCGCGTTATGGGGCGAGGTCCAGGCGCACGCGACCGGGCTGCGCGCGGAGCATGCGCAGGCCGTGGTGTTCGCCGTGCCCGTGGGCCGAGGGCGGAAGCGTCGCGAGCTGCTGACCCTCGCCGAGGAGCTGGGCGTCGAGGTTGTCTCGGCGCGGCACCTCCGAAGCGCTGCCGCCGTGCACGGCGGCCCGCTTCCTCACGAGCTCAAACCGGTGGCGGATCCGGTCGGCGTCGCAGCGGCGCTGCG
>JAWVGD010000476.1:0-14971 GCA_033855515.1 Baekduia sp. | reverse complement strand
GCATGCGCTGGTAGGCGACGACGTCGACGCCCTGGCCGAGCTGCGCGCCCGTGCCGTCCTGCTTGGCGCCGGCGGGGATCGCGAGCGACGGCGCCGCGCCGAAGACCGCACGCTGGCGGCTGTAGCCGGGCGTCTCGATGTTGGAGATGTTGTGCGAGGTGACGTCCAGCGCCGCCTGCTGGGCCTGGACACCGCGCAGCGCCGTGTTCAGCCCGGTGAAGGACGAGATGCCGGCCATGACCTAGGCCTCCAGATCCAGGGCTCGGCGCATCCGCACGGGCTGCGCGGCCGGATCGAGGGTGGCGCGCATCGTGGCGCCCGGCTCGGTGGGCGGCCGGTAGCCGACGTCTTCGCCGTCGATGCCCAGCTGGCGGGTCAGGTGCGACAGGAACGCCAGCTCCTGGCGCATCAGGGCGCGGTTGACGATGTGCTCGCGCTGGACCTCGGCGAGCAGGCCGCGGAGCTCCGCGCTGCGGGCCTTGGCGGCGTCGGCCTCGCCGGGGTTCAGCAGCTGGGTGAGCGCCTCGAGCGTGACGGTGTGCGCCGCCACGCCGAGGCCGCCGCCGGCCTGCGCGAGGATGCGGACGCGGTCGCGCTCCAGCGAGGAGCGGCGCTCCATCTCGGCCTGCATCTCGCCCAGGCGGGCGAGGACGGCGTCGACGTCACGGTTGCGGATCGCGGCGCCCTGGCGCAGGACGGCGTCCAGCAGCCGGCGGGCGGAGGCGATCTGCGCGTCGAGATGACGCAGGACGTCGGTGCCGAAGGCGGTCGGCGCGGCGGGTGCGAGCATGGTCGTCACTGGCCGGACTCCTTGAGGTTCTCGGCGATGGTGCGGGCCAGGCCGAGGCCGCCCGAGGCCATGACGCTGTCGGCCATGACGCCCGGCAGCATCTGCTGGTAGGAGCTCGTGGCGGCCGAGGCGCCCTCGTCGCCGTCCGGGTTCTTGGTGGTGTCGGCGAGCTGCTGGGTGAGCTGCTCGACGAACTGACGCTCGAAGGCCAGCGCGGTCTTGTAGCGCGTCTGGTCCGCGGCCGAGCCCTGGCGGACGTCGGCCGGCAGCACGCTGTTGTCGATGGGCGGGAGCGCCGTGCTCACTTCTTCACCTGGTTGGCGATCTGCAGGATCTGGTCCTGGGTGCTGATGGCCTTGCTGGCCATCTGGAAGGCGCGCTGCGCCTCGATCATGTCGGTCATCGCGGTGGCGGCGTCGACGTTCGAGCCCTCGTGGACCCCGGCCTGCAACATGGTGTCCTTGCCTGCGGCGCGGGCGGCGCCGCTGGCCTTCGTGGCCAGGAAGGTGTTGTTCGGGCCGCCCTGCAGGGCGCCGGGGGCGGGGACGTCGACGAGCTTGATCGTCCCGACCTTGACGCGGCCGACCGAGACGGTGCCGTCGGTGCCGATGCCGACCTTGCTCGGGTCGGTGCCCGCCGGGACCTTGACCGGCGGGTCGAGCAGCTCGCCGGTGTGCAGGCGGAGGTTGCCCTGGGCGTCGGCCTGCAGGTTGCCGTCGCGCGTCATGGCCGTGCGGCCGTCGGCGGTCTTGACCTGCAGGTAGCCGGGGCCGGTGATGGCGACGTCGAGCGGCTGGCCCGTGTTCTGCAGGTCGCCCTCCTGGGTGCTGCGGCCGAGCACGGTGGCAGCAGAGCCCGCGCCGAGCGTGACGCCCTTGGCGGCGCCGTAGCCCTGCGCGTCGTCGTACACCAGGTCGCGGAACGCGACGCGGGCGTGCTTGTAGCCCGTCGTGTCGACGTTCGCGAGGTCGGTGGAGACCGCGTCCAGACGCGTCTGCTGTGCCGCCATGCCGGCGGCAGCCGTGTACATGCCTTCAAGCATTTATGTCCGGGTCTCCTGGAAGGAGGGGATAGGAGCTCCGGCTTCCGCCATGGGGCGGTCCAGCCGATCGGAGTCCTCTGTCTCCCCGGTGATCGGCAAGGGCCGAACGGACTTGAGGGACATGGGGGCGCGCGGACCGCCGCGCCAGGAAGGGGGTCGCTCTCCCGGCTAGCCGGGGAGGTTGCCGACCTGCGACGCCGCCTGCTGCAGCGTGCCGTCGATCGTCGTGATCGCCTTCTGCCCGGCCTCGAAGGCCCGCAGGGACGCGATCATGTCGACCATCGTGCGGCCGGCGTCGACGCCGGAGCCCTCGAGGACCCCGGACTGCACTTCGCCGTCGGCCTTGCCGGCGGCGGTGCCCGTGAACAGGGCGTCGCCCTGCTTGCGGACGTTGGTCAGGCCGAAGATGCCGACGCTCTTGACGTCGACGGTGCCGTCGGCGGCGACCTTCAAGGGCTTGTGGTTGGCGTCGAGCACCGGGTTGCCGAGCTGATCGGTCAGCACGTTCGTGGCCGAGGCCTTGAACGCCCCGTCCCGCGTGTAGCGGACGCCGGCCGTCGTCTGCACGGCGAAGTAGCCGTTGCCGGTGATGCCCAGGTCGAGCGGCTCACCCGTGTCGCGCAGGGGCTCCTGCGAGAGGTCGGTGACCTGCTTGGAGATGATCGGGCCCTGGCCGAGCGCGCCGATCGTCTGACCGGTCTGGGTGTTCTGCAGCATCAGATCGGAGAACGACTTCTGCTGCGACCGGTCGGACTTGTAGCCCGGGGTCGCGGCGTTGGCCATGTCATTGGCGATCTGGTCCTGCCGCACCATCTCGGCGACCATGCCGGCGGCAGCGATGTAGAGCCCGCGTTCCATGCTCTCCGGGATGTCGGCCGTCAGCCTGCAGACTTGAGGGGGCGACGGTCGTGCGAACCTGTGCGCCATGGCCGGGCCCGTACCGATCAACCTCGTCCTCCTGCGCGGGCTGCTGCCCGACGTCGGGCTCACGCCCGGCACCGTGGTCCACGGCCGCGTGCTCGACGCGCGGACGCTCGTGCTCGCCGGTGTCCGGATGGCGGCGCAGCTGCCCGAGGGCGTCGAGCCCGGCCAGCGCCTGCGGCTGCGCGTCGAGGAGGCGAGCACCGACAAGCTCCACCTGCGCGTGCTCGACCAGTCCCAGGCGCCGGTCGCCGACCAGGCCGCCGCGGTCCCGGCCACGGCCTATCAGCTGCCGCTGCCGGGCGGCGTCACCGCGCGCGTCTTCGTCGAGGAGCGCGACGCGTCGGAGGGCGGCCGGGGCGGCCCGGGCGAGGCCGGCGCCGTGGTCGTCCGCTACGACTCGCCGACGCTCGGGCGCCTGGACGTGCGGCTGGACCGCTCCGCCGCCGCGGTCCACGTCAGCGCCGGAGAGCCGGCCGACCGGGTGCGCGGCGCGGCCGACGTGCTGCGCGATGCGCTGGCGCGCGTGACCGGCGGGCCGGTGCAGGTCACCGTCCATCCCCGGACCGAGACGCTCGATGTCCAAGCCTGAGCGGCCCAAGCGGGCCGTCGCGATCCGCTACGACAAGGAGGCGGCCGGCGCGCCACGGGTGATCGCCACCGGCGCCGGCCTGATCGCCGAGCGCATCGTGGAGCTGGCGCGGGAGCAGGGACTGCCGGTGCGCGAGGAGCCCGCGCTGGCCGAGGCCCTGGCGCGGCTCGAGCTCGAGCAGGAGATCCCGCCCGAGCTCTTCGCCGCGGTGGCCGAGGTCCTGGTGTGGGCCTACGGCCTGGAAGCGAAACGCCCGCCCCGCTGAAAGCGGGACGGGCGTTCGAGCACTGCGGCGTCGTCTGACGGCCCCCCGCTGACGACGCGGGAGTGCCGGGCTAGGCGACGGCCTGGAAGAGCGGCGCGTCGTCGTCGAGCTGGGTGCGCAGCGTCTTCTTGAGCTGACCGTGGATCTGGCAGACGCGGGACTCGCTGACGCCCAGGATCTCGCCGATCTCGGCCAAGGTCATGTTCTTGACGTAGAGCAGGACCGCGACCTCGCGCTCACGCTGGGGGAGACGGGCGAAGGCCTCGCGGAACTTGTCCTTGGCCTGCTCCTTGGCCGCCTGGTGCAGCGGGTCGGCGGAGGCGTCGGTGGACGCGATGGTGTCGATGCGCTCGATCGTCGTCTCGTCGTCGCTCAGGACCAGCGTGTTGAGCGAGGTGAGGTCGGACTGCGTGATCTCGTCGCGGCGCTTGCGCAGCTCGGCGACCGTGGTGCCCATCGACTCGGCGAGCTCGTCGGGCTTCGGACGGCGGCCGTGCAGGGTGGTGAACTCGTCGGCGGCGCGCTCGATGTCGCGCTCCCAGCGGCGGACGGAGCGCGGGGCCCAGTCCTGGCGGCGCAGCTCGTCGAGGACGGCGCCGTGGATGCGGGTCCAGGCGTACTGCTCGAGCGTGGCGCCCTTGGCCGGGTCGTAGCGCTCGATCGACTGGATCAGCGCCTCGAGGCCGCAGGAGATGAAGTCCTCCACCTCGCAGCGGGCGGGCATCTCGCGGACCTTCTTGTAGACGATGTACTTGACCAGCGGGGCGAAGGTCAGGACAAGACGATCACGCACGGCGCGGTCGTTGGTCCGGCGGTACTCCTTCCACAGCGCGAGCGTGTCCTCGGACGAGAGGCGGCGCTTGGAAGTCTGTGCGGTTGCGAGGCTCACGGCGTTGCTCCTTGGGGCGGGGGGGACGCTTGATGTATCGGGCAGCCCCCGAACGTTCCGCATCCCCCATATCCGGTATTGACCCCCCTGGACATGCGGCTAGACGCCCCCTCCCCAGAACTGGGGAGGGACGCCCTCGAACCTCCATCGAGCGCGCTCAAAGCTGTGCATGGCTGGCGATCGCCCTTGACGCGCGCTCGCACGTGAGGCGCCGCGGCCCGGCGGCGGTGCGACGGCCTGACACCCGTCTCAAAGTTGTCCGGGCCCGGCCGACCATCGGAGTGGCGGCCCTCCCCGCCCTCCATCCCCTCCAAGGAGCCTTCAGGACCCATGGCGCTTCGCCTTGCCACGCCGGTCGACGGACCGGCTGCACCCCAGAACTCCGCCGCGCGTGCCCACAGCACGGGCGAGGCCGCCGTCGCGCTGGTGACCAACCGCGCAGCAGGGCTCCTGGACGCCCGTGACCTGTCGGGCTGGCGCGCGCTCGTCGGCGCTGCCGCCGACCTCCCCGACGTCCACGACCGCTACTGGGCGCGCCGGCTGCTGGTGGAGGCGACGCTGACGCCGCGCCGCCAGTCGCCCGCCGCGGCTGCCGAGACGTTCCTGGCCGGCGCGGTCGCCGCCGTCGAGATCCTCGAGGAGGAGCCGCGCGAGCCGGTGCTGCTGAACTTCGCCGGCGTGCTCCTGTACGAGCTCGGCGCGATCGTCGCCGCCGAGTCGCTCTTTCGCGCCGCCCAGCGGTTGGACCCCGAGCTGCGCGACGTCGGCACGAACCTGCGCGAGTGCTCGCGGCGCCGCAAGCAGGGCAACAGCACGCCCCAGGGCCTACCCGGCTCGGTCCTGCGCGTCCTGCGCGACCTCGGTCCCCGCGCCCAGCGCATCGCCCAGCGCGCGGTGCCGGCGACCGAGCAGACCGTGAGCCTGTGCATGATCGTCAAGGACGAGGCGGACATGCTGCCGCGCTGCCTGGCGGCCGTCGGCGAGTTCGTCGACGAGCTGATCGTCGTCGACACCGGCTCCACCGACGCCACCGTCGAGATCGCCGAGTCGTTCGGCGCCCGCGTCCTGCACCACGAGTGGACGGGCGACTTCTCGGCCGCGCGCAACGTCAGCCTGGACGCCGCCACCAGCGACTGGCTCCTGTACCTGGACGCCGACGAGGTGCTGGTGGAGGGCGACGGCCCCCGCCTGCGCGAGCTGCTCGGCCACACCTGGCGCGAGGGCTTCTTCCTCACCGAGACCAACCACGTCGGCGACCTGGAGGACGGCGCCGCCGTCACCCACAACGCGCTGCGGCTGTTTCGCAACCGCGACAACTACCGCTTCGAGGGCCGTGTCCACGAGCAGTTCGCCCACCACCTGCCGAGCCTGCCCGAGCGCGTCGTCTGCTCGCAGGTCCGCGTCGAGCACTTCGGCTACCTCGGCGCCGTCCGCGACGCCAAGGAGAAGTCGCGCCGCAACCTGGAGCTGTTGCAGCGCCAGCTGCACGAGGGCGTCGACACGCCGTTCCTGCACTTCAACCTCGGCTCCGAGCGCGCCGCGGCCGGCGACACCGCCGGCTCGCTGGTGCATCTCGAGACGGCCTGGGGGAAGCTCGAGTCCGACCCCGAGCGCCTCGAGTACGGCTACTTCCCGTCGCTGGCCTCACGCCGCGTCAAGGCGCTCAACGCCAACGGCCGCCACGACGACGCGCTGGCCGCCGGCGACGAGGTCCTGCGCCTGCTGCCGAACTTCACCGACGTCGTCCTCGAGCAGGCCCTGGCCCACCGCGGCCTCGGCGACACCGAGCAGGCCATCGAAGCGTTCGAGCGCTGCATCGCGATGGGCGACGCGCCCCCGCGCTACAGCGCGACAGTCGGCGCGGGCAGCTTTCACGCCCGCAGCCTCCTGGCCGAGGTCTACATCGGCGCGGGCCGGCTCGATGACGCGGCCGCCGAGCTCCAGCACGTGCTCGAGCACCACCCGGCGTTCATCGGCGCCGTGGAGCCGTTCACCCGCGTGCTGCTGCGCTCGGGCGTCCCGGCGCCCGAGGTGGCGCAGCGCCTGGCGGCGCTCGTCCCCGAGCCCACGCCCGGCCAGCGCTTCCTGATCGCGGTCCCGTTCTACGAGGCCGGCGCCGTCGCGCTCGCCGAGACGGAGCTGCGGGCGGTCCTCGCGGCGCGGCCCAGCGCCCACGCGGCGCGCGTCGCCCTCGCCGAGGCGCTGCTGTCCCAAGGTCACCTCGCCGCGGCCGCCGCCGCGGCGATGGAGGTCCCGGCCGACGCGCCGCACGCTCCCGCCGCCGCGCTGAGCGCGCTCTTCGCCTGCCACGCCGGCGGCGACGACGCCGCAGCGATCGACGCCGCCGTGGCCTACGCCACCGCGGCCGGCAGCCCCGCGTCGGACCTGGCCGTCTTCGCCGCCTGGCGCGCCGGCGCCGCCCCCGAAGGCCTGCCGGCCGAGGCCGGCGGCCTGATCGCCACGATGCTCGGCGCGCTTGCGCGCCTGGAGGACTTCGACGGCTTCGAGCGCCTCGCCGGCCTCGTCGACGCCATCGACATCGCTTGGCGCGAGCAGCGCGAGCTGCTGGCCACCGTCTACCTCCAGCGCGGCTTCCTGGAGTCCGCCGCCGCCGAGTGGTTCGGCGTCGTCGAGCGCGAGGGCGCCGACGAGCGCGCGCTGCTGGGCCTCGCCCGCCTGGCGGACGCCCAGGGCCTGCACGAGGACGCGCAGATCATGCGCGACGAGGCCCAGGAGCTGGCGAACGCCGCCTGACCGATGTCCTCCGCGCACGCTCATCGCGATCTGACACTCGACCGATCGTCCATGCCCCGGCTCAAGGGCCTCGCCCGGACTCCGATCATCGGAGGGACAAGGGCAGGCGGTCCATGGACGGACCGGACGGACTTCGAAAGGATCGGCATGGACATCGACGCGACCAACGGGATCGGGGCTGGAGCCCTTCCCGGCACGGAGCGCACGACCCGTGCCACCGACTCCGGGGAGTTCGGGCGCGTGCTGGACCTGGCCGAGGCCCGGCGGCGGCGCATGACCGGCCCTGACCGCATCCCGGACGAGGTCTGGGACGACATCACCCGCGCGGGCGAGCTGGCCGACGACCTGGCCCAGCGCGGCCAGCAGGTCCGCTTCGACACCCACCGCCTCACCGACCGCGTCGTCGCCTCCCTGTGCGACTCCGACGGCCGGGTGCTGCGCCCCGTCGCGCTCACCGAGATCTTCGGCACGCCCGACCCCGACCCGACCCCGGCGGCATAGCTCATGGCCGGGATCCAGCTCAGCGGCCTGGTGTCGGGGCTCGACACCCAGTCCATCATCACCCAGTTGATGACGGCCGAGAAGGCGCCGCGCACGAAGATCACGCTCAACCAGGACGCGACGACCAAGCGCCAGAGCCTGCTGGCCGAGATCGGGACGAAGCTCACCGCGGTCAAGACGGCCAACGACGACCTCAAGTCCGTCCTGACGTGGCTCGACACGCAGTCGGTGACCAGCGCCGACGCCTCCAAGGTCGCCGTGACGCGCACCGCAGGTGCGGCCCCGGGCGGCTACGACATCGCGATCACGCAGCTCGCCACGGCCGAGCGGCACACCTACGACTTCCAGAGCCCCACCACCGCCGGGCCGCTGACGATCCTCAACGCCGACGGGACGACGCGCACCAGCGTCGACCTGAAGGCCGGCGCCTCGATCGACGACGCCGTCTCGGCGATCAACTCCCAGGCCAACGCCAACCTCTACGCGGTCAACGTCAACGGCGACCTCGTGCTCGCCGCCAAGACGACCGGCGACCAGGCGGGCTTCTCGGCCGTCGGCGCCGGCAACGAGCTCCAGAAGGTCCTCGGCCAGACCGCCAAGATCACGATCAACGGCACGCCCTACGAGCGTCAGACCAACACGATCACCGACGCGCTGCCGGGCGTCACGCTCGCGCTGAAGGGCAAGACCGCCGGGACCGACACCGTCGGCGTCAACGTCGGCGCCCCCGGGCCCGACAAGGACGCGATCGTCAAGAAGGTCCAGGCATTCGTCACCGCCTACAACGACCTCGTCACCACGACCAAGGCCGACCTCAGCGAGAAGCGGGTCCCGGGCGCGACGACCACGGCCGACGCCCAGACGGGGACGCTCTTCGGCGACAGCGGCCTCTCGATGATGCTCTCCTCGATGCGCTCGGCCGTCGCCGGCACGGTCGCGGGCCTGACGGGGACGATGACCACGCTGGCCGACATCGGCATCTCGACCGGCTCGGCCAACTCCACGAGCACGATCAACCAGGACTCCGTCGACGGCAAGCTCACGGTCGACACGACGAAGCTCACGGCGGCGCTGGACACGAACGCGCTCGGCGTTCGCACGCTGCTGGGCGGCGTGGCCAACACCCCTGGCTTCCCCCAGTCCTTCGGCACGCTGCTCGGCGCCTACCAGGGAAGCGGCGGGCTCATCGCGTCACGCGTCACCGCCGCCACGTCAGACCTCACGGACATCAAGTCCCGCCTGGACTCCTTCGACGCCCGCATGGACATGAAGCAGGCGCAGTACCAAAAGCAGTTCACGGCCCTGGAGACCGCCATGCAGGCGAGCCAGTCCCAGGGCAACAGCCTGACGAGCTACCTCAACTCCTCAGGCGCCTGAGTTCCCTCTCCACATCCGGTCAGAACCCTCCTCGGAAGCGATTCGCAATGAACCCTTACGCCGGCCCCCAGGCCTACCGTGACAGCGCCGTCCTGACGGCGACGCCGGAGCAGCTCGTCGTGATGCTCTACGACGGGGCCGTCCGGTTCCTCCGCCAGGCCGAAGTCGCCATGGGCGAGGGCGCGTGGCTGCACAGCTACGAGAAGCTCTCGCGCGGCGAGGCCATCCTCGACGAGCTCCTCGCGACGCTCAACATGGACACCGGCGAGATCGCCGAGCGCCTGCAGGCCATCTACATCTTCTGCAAGAAGACGCTGATCGAGGCCCGCGTGCAGCGCAGCGGCGAGAAGGTCGGGCAGGTCGTGGCGCTGCTGGTCAACCTGCGCGAGGCGTGGGCCAAGCTGGCCGAGCAGGCCGCCAAGGCCCCCGTCTCCGCATGAGCGCGCAGCTCTTCGCGGCGATCGCGGCCCTCGCGCGCGAGGAGCACGCGATCGTCGTCGACGAACGCTACGAGGAGCTCGAGGGCGTGCGCCTGCGGCGCGACGTCCTGATGGCGGCGCTGCCGCCCGTCCCGCCCGCCTGGGCGATGGACGACCTGCGCGAGGCCGCGCGGCTGCAGGGCCTCATCACGGCGGCGTTGCGCGAGGCGCGCGACGCCACCGGCGCGCAGCTGCGCCGGCTGGGCACCGCCCGCACGGGGGCCCAGGGCTACGCCGCCGGCACCGGCGTCCCGTCGGCGCCGCGCAGCGCCTACAGCCGGCTCGGCTAGCCCAGGGCGGCGGAGCTCCCTCCGCCGTCGGTTCTCACCTGGACGGGTTCTGGACACGAGCCTCAAGCGCTCACTCGTTCGGCCGAGAACCATGGATGGGTCGCCATGGTCGGCGACCGACAGAGCCCACGGACGGGCGCCTCACCTCCCCCCATACGTCCGTGGACCTCTTCGACACCACCCAAACCGGCCTCGAGCGAGCCCTTTCCGGCTCCGCCCTCAGGCAGCAGGCGATCGCGACGAACATCGCGAACGTCAACACCCCCGGCTACCGCCGCCAGGACGTGGACTTCCAGTCCGCCCTGCAGGCCGCGTGGACCAAGGGCGAGGCCGCCGTCGCCGACACCACGTCGGCGATCTCGGTCGACCAGACCTCGGTCATGCGCGCCGACGGCAGCTCGGTGGACATCGACACCGAGGCCGCCGCGCAGGCCAAGAACGGGCTGCAGTACGAGGCCATCTCCCAGGTCCTCAAGACGCGCACCTCCATCCTTCGCTCCGCGATCGGCATCGCCTGATGGGCCTCTTCGACGCGATCGACTCCGCCGGCTCGGGCCTCTCGGCCGAGCGCCTGCGGATGGACGTCACCTCCGAGAACCTCGCCAACGCCCAGACGACCAAGGGCGCCGACGGCCAGCCGTACCGCCGCAAGGAGGTCGTCCTCCAGGAGGCCGGCTCCGCGGGCACGTTCGGCTCGGTCCTCACGGCGGCCCTGGGCAAGGGCGGCGCCTCCGTCACCCACGGCGTGCAGGTCGCCGCCATCGTCGAGGACCCGACCGCGCTCAAGCGCATCTACGACCCGGGCCACCCCGACGCCGACAAGAACGGCTACGTGACGATGCCCAACGTCAACACCGTGACCGAGATGACCGACCTCATCTCGTCCTCACGCGCCTATGAGGCGAACGTCACGGCGATGCAGACGGCCAAGCAGATGTTCTCCAAGACCCTGGACATCCTGCGCTGATGCCGATCGATCCCTCCATGGCGATCAAGGGCCTCACCGGCGGCGGCGGCGAGTGGTCGGTCGGCGCGGTCGACGGCACCGCCACCGCGGCGCCCACGCAGGGCGCGAGCTTCGGCTCGATGCTCGGCAACCAGCTCAGCGCCCTCGAGCAGTCGCAGTCGACGGCCGCCGACGCGTCGCGCTCGCTCGCCGACGGCACGGCGACGGACCCGACGCAGGCGGTCGTCGCGGTGGAGCGCGCCCAGCTGTCGATGCAGCTGGCGTCGCAGCTGCGCACCAAGGGCGTCGAAGCCCTGCAGGACCTCTTCCACACCCAGGTCTAGACCGCACCCTCCCTCCGACCCGGAGCCCCTCCCTCCATGGCGCTCATCACCTCCATGTCCATGCGCGGCAAGATCACGCTTGCCGCGTGCGCGCTCGGCTTCCTCGCCGCGGCGATGTTCATCGTCAAGATGGCCGGTGCCCCGTCGTACACGACGGTCATGACCGGCGTCGACCCGGCCAAGACCACGCAGATCACCTCCGCGCTGACCGCCGCCGGCGTGCCGTTCGCGCTGCAGAACGGCGGCACCGCGATCGCCGTGCAGAAGGGCAAGGAGACCGCAGCCAACGTCGCGCTGGCCACCAAGGGCCTCAACACCGGCACGACCCAGCCCGGCTTCGAGATCCTCGACAAGCAGAAGCTCGGCGCCTCCAGCCAGCAGCAGCAGATCGCCTACCAGCGCGGGCTGGAGGGCACGATCGCCAACACGATCTCCCAGATCCAGGGCGGCGGTGGCGCGCAGGTGCACCTCACGCTGGCCCAGGACAACCTCTTCGCCGACTCGTCGCGCGCGGCGACCGCGGCGGTCCTCCTGCCGCAGGACGCGAGCATGATGGACCCCAGCGCCGTGCGCGGCATCGCCAACCTCGTCGCCTCCTCGGTCCCGAGCCTCAAGCCGGCCAACGTCACGATCACCGACGGCACCGGCACCATGCTGTGGCCGCGCGGCGACGGCTCCACCGGCGACACGTCCAGCGGCGGCCTGCCCGCCAAGACGGCCGCGGAGGATCGCTACAACACGAGCGTCGAGGCCGACCTGCAGAGCCTGCTGGATCGCACCCTCGGCGCCGACAAGGCGCAGGTCGAGGTCCACGCCGACCTGAACGTCGACAAGGTCGACCAGCAGCAGCTCCAGTACGGCAAGGTCGGCGTGCCGCTGACCGAGAAGAAGTCGGTCGAGACCCTGAAGGGCACGGGCGCGACCACCGGCGGCACCTCCGGCTCCGCCGCCAACCTGCCCGGCTACGCGGCCAACGCCGCGTCGGGCAGCGGCAAGAACGACTACAAGAACACGACGACCGACAGCACGCTCGGGGTCGACAAGACCATCACGAAGACGACCAAGGCCGCAGGTGCGGTCAACCGCATGGACGTCGCCGTGCTGCTCGACAAGTCGGTCACGCTGACCAAGCCGCAGATGACCCAGCTGCAGAACAGCCTGTCCAGCGCGGCGGGCCTGCAGATCGCCGCCCGCAAGGACACGCTGAACGTCACGCAGGGCCTGTCGTTCGCGAAGGTCCCGGTCACCGCCGCCAAGGCCGGCCCGATCCCCGCCGGGATGGCCGGGATCCTCAAGGGCGTCGGCATCGGCATCGGAGCCCTGGTGTTCCTGTTCTTCGTCACCCGCCATCTGCGCAAGCGGGAGGGCGGCGAGCTCGTCGACGAGCCCTCGTGGCTGCGGTCCCTGGAGACCGCACCGCGCAAGGAGCTCATGCCGACGCCGGCCTTCGACGAGCTCCCGGCGACCGAGGTGCAGATCGCCACCTCCGACCCGCGCCGCCAGCAGCTCGACAACCTCATCCACGACGAGCCCGAGCGCGTCGCCGCGCACCTGCGCTCCTGGATCACGGAGGACAACAAGTGAGCCTGAGCACGCGCTCCTCCTCCGCGACCCTCACCGGCCGTCAGAAGGCCGCGGTCTTCCTCATCACCATCGGCTCCTCGCGCGCGGCCGACGTCCTGAAGTTCCTCAGCGAGCGCGAGATCGAGGCGTTGTCGGCCGAGATGGCGTCGCTGTGGCGCGTCAAGTCCGAGACCGCCGACTCCGTCGTCCAGGAGCTCGCCGAGCGCTTCGACGGCGCCAGCGAGTTCGCGATGGGCGGCCCGCAGTTCGCCCGCGAGGTGCTCGAGCACCTGCTCGGCGCCACCCGCGCCGACGAGATCCTCGGCCAGATCACCGCCCAGGCCGAGCTGCGCCCGTTCGACTTCCTGCGCCGCACCCCGCCGGAGCAGATCGCGACCTTCCTCAGCGACGAGGCCCCGCAGACGATCGCCCTCGTCGTCGCCTCGCTGCACACGACGCTCGGCGCCAAGGTCCTCAGCGGCCTGGCCCCCGAGGTCCAGGCCAACGTCGCGATGCGCATCGCGATGATGGCCGACACGAACCCGGGGGTCGTCGAGGACGTCGAGCGCGGGCTGCGCCTCAAGCTCTCCAACGTCCTGACCCAGGACTACTCGCAGGCCGGCGGCATCGACTCGCTCGCCGAGCTGCTCAACCGCGCCGGGCGCTCCACCGAGCGCACGGTCCTGGAGGCGATCGCCGAGACCGACGGCGAGCTTGCCGACGAGATCCGCCAGAAGCTCTTCACCTTCGACGACATCGTCCAGCTCAACGACCGCGACATCCAGCTCCTGCTGCGCGAGGTCGACCAGAAGGACCTCGGCCTGGCGCTCCGCGGCGTCTCGGACGAGGTCAAGGACACCATCTTCCGCAACATGTCCACGCGCGGCTCCGAGATGCTCCAGGAAGACCTGGACACCGGCAAGCCGCAGCGCCGGTCGGTCGTCGAGGAGGCCCAGAGCCGCATCGTCGGCGCGATCCGCCGCCTCGAGGATGCGGGCGTCATCACGCTCGGCCGCGGCGGCGAGGACGGCGAAGCCTCCGAGGACGACATCATCTGATGCAGGACTTCGAGCTCCCGACCCTCGAGGCGCCGGCCGGCCTGGCGCCGTATCCGGGCCCCGCGCTCGCCGAGCCGCGGATCGACCTGGAGGCCGAGGCCGAGGCGGCCCGCGCCGCCGGCCACGAGGCCGGCTTCGCGGCCGGCATGGTCGAGGCCCAGCAGCACATGGGCGCCGGCATCGCTGCCCTGCACGCCGCGGTCGAGGCGCTGGCCGCCGAGCGGGAGCGCATCTCGGACGCGGTCGAGCCCGCCGCCGTGGAGCTGGGCCTGCAGATCGCCGAGCAGGCCATGGCCGCCGCGATCGCCGCGCAGCCCGAGCGCGTCGTCGACGTCGTCCGCGGCGCGCTGCGCCGCATGGTCGAGCGCGACCGCGTCACGCTGCTGGTCAACCCCGACGACTTGGAGCTCGTGCGCGCCGCGGCCCCCGGCCTGGTCGCCGAGCTCGGCGGCATCGAGCACTGCGACGTGCAGGCCGAGCGCCGCGTCGGCCGCGGCGGCGCCATCGTGCGCACGACCGAAGGTGAAGTCGACGCGAGCGTCGCCACGAAGCTCGCACGGGCGCGCGAGGTGCTCGAAGAGGCGCTGCGCGATGCCTGAGGCCGCGCTCGCCGAGCGCGTCGCGGAGCTCGGCCGCACCGTCGGCCGCGCCGACCTGCACCGCCGCCACGGCCGTGTCATGGACCTGATCGGCCTCATCGTCGAGGCCACCGGCCTGGAGGCCGAGGTCGGCGAGGTCTGCCTGATCCGCGGCAAGCGGCGGCCGAAGGACGGACATCGCGGCGAAGCGTGCGAGGTGCGCACCGGCCGCGACGCCGCCACCGGCGGCTGGACGACGATCCCGGCCGAGGTCGTGGGCTTCCGCTCCGGCCGCACCCTGCTCATGCCGCTGGGCGAGATGCAGGGCATCGGTCCCGGCGACGTGGTCACCGCGACCGGCAAGCGCGTCTCGGTCGCCACCGGCAACGCCCTCCTCGGGCGCGTCCTGGACGGCCTCGGCAACCCGATCGACGGCGGCCCGCCGCTGGACGCCTTCGCGCAGCGGCCGATCGTCGGCTCGCCGCCCTCCCCGCTGGAGCGCCCGCGCATCACCGACCGCGTGACGCTCGGCGTCCGCGCGCTGGACTCACTCGTGCCCTGCGGCCGCGGGCAGCGCCTCGG